>CAZRAS010000010.1:0-10817 GCA_964598045.1 uncultured Clostridia bacterium
AAATCAAGGAGCTTTACTATGGACAAAAAAGACAGTACGATGGGAATAGAAAAATTGTTCAATTTCCGCCCTGTCTTTTTTGCGGCTCTTTTTCTCTGTTTGGGTATTCTTTTCTACTTCTTTTATCATTTTTACGGTATTTCCGCATTATGGCTTCTTTGTTTGCTTCCGCTTGCAGGGATGCCGTTTTTCTTTTGTCGGACGAAAGAAAAGATGTGGAAAACGGTCTGCGCAATCGTCCTTTTGGGCACTTTCTTCTTTCTTGGGTCCTTTTCCTTCTCTTGGCAAGTGCGCACGTTTTTCAATCGCGAAGGGTGGTTGGGCGAGCATTATGTCGTTGGCTACGTGGTGGAAAAACGGGAATACGAAAACCAAACGGCGTTTGTCTTGGACGGACTTCGTATTGATAGAGAAAAGGTAAACGGGAAACTCATCGCATACATGCCAGCCTCAGACGGGGCGAATATCAAGCTTTGCGACGAACTTTTCTTGCAGGGAAACGTCCGTGAAACGACGGTATCTGCGGAGGAACTTTCGCTCACGGTGAAATATTTGAGCGACGGCGTGCGTTTTTGTGTGTGGACGGATGACGTTTACGTAACGGGCAAACGATTCGATTTATTTTTATTCTTGCGTATGCGCGCGGAAGAGTGGATTGACGGCGGCATGGACGGAACGACCGCTTCCGTTACGAAAGCTCTTTTGTTCGGGAGTACAGACGGCATTGACGAGGAATTGTATGAAAATATTCGAAAGGGCGGAATTGCGCATATCTTTGCGGTGTCGGGACTTCACATCGGTACGCTGTACGGATTTTGTTTCGCACTCATGAAACGAAAACCCTTCGATCGACTTCCAAAACTCGGTCGCTTTTCCTTGCTTACTTTGTTTTTGTTCGGGTATGCGGGAGTGTGCGGATTTTCGGCTTCGGTGCTGCGAGCCGTCGTAATCTGTTTGGTTTCCTACGCTTCCGATTTGATTTTTGCTCGAAAGGATTTTTTGGAATCTCTCGGCTTGGCGTTGATCGTTATTTTGTTGCATACGCCGTCCTCGTTGTTCGAGGTGGGGTGTCAGCTTTCGTTTGCTGCATGTTTCGGAATTGCCTTTTTGTCAAAACCGATAGGACAGGTATTTGATGAACTGCAAAAGCTTTATCGCAAACGTTTCCCGAGGCAGTTAACGAGGGCACAGCGCAAGCTGGTTGAAAAAGGAGATACGCTTCCCTTGAGCGTGGGCGAACGAATATATCGAGACATCGGCTCTTTCTTGTCGGCATCCTTGGGGGCGCAGATTTTTACGGCGCCCGTCATGTTGCAGGCTTTTGGGTACGTGTCGGGATGGGGAATGCTGCTCAATTGTTTGTTTATTCCTCTAGTCAGTGCGTTTTTTTCCGTTTTGTTGCTTTTGGTGGCGCTTGCGTGTCTGGTGCCCGTCGAATTTGCCGCGATTGTCTTATATGTTCCGAACGTCGTGTGGTCGTTGCTGTTGTTGCTTTTCCAAACGCTGGATTTTTCCTCGTTTGCCGTCAGCGGTTTAACTCTGTCTGTCGGCGGGTTTATCGCCTATTATTTCGGGTGGATATTCTGTACGGATAAGTTCAATTTGAAAAAATCCTTTTCGCTTGCACTTGCAGGTGTCTGTCTATTGACGTTTATCATAACCATGTTTGCGTTGAACTTATCATAAGGAAAGGTACGAAAAAGAAATTGCATCGTTTTTCTTGCTTTTTTGTCGGGGATATGATATACTATAAAAGAATAAAGCGAACTCAATTGACATAAAATGCAGATATTTCTCTTGGAGTAGAATGAAAAAGCGTAGGAGGCGGGTATGAAGTACGTGGATTTCAAAAAATATACGGATGAAAACGGTGCGCAGCCCATCTATCTGTTTGAGGGGGAGGAGGTGTACTTCCGTGAAAAGGGCGAAGGAATGCTCAAAAGTCGATTTGTTTCCGACACTACCCTCGATTACGCCTCTTTTGACGGGAATGCCCTGAAAGGGGATAAGATTAAGGCACTTGTCGATGCGGTGAATTGTTTTCCCTTTATCAGCGAAAAACGTTTCGTGCGCGTGTTGGAATTTTATCCCACCGAAAAGGAGTTCGATTACTATTTGCAACCTCTTTTCGATGCGCCTCCGCGAGACAGCATTCTCTTGATCGTCAACAGCGGAAAGGGCAAGGCAGGTACGGCGGCTCTTGCGAAAAAAAACAACGTCACCTACGTCGATTGCAGCCGTTCGGACGAGGAGACGATTAAAAAATGGATTTTCGTCACCTGTAAACGCGCAGGCGTGTACGTGGACGGCGTGACTTGCGGAAAACTTGCTTCTTATTGCGTGTATGACATGTCGAGAATTTCCAAAGAAACGGAAAAATTGCTCGGGTATTGCGAGGCGGCTCGAATCGAGCGCTTGACGGACGAGATTGTGGACGGACTGGTTTATCCGGACTCGGAATATAAAATTTACGAGCTTGCAAACGCGCTTGCTCGAAAAAATTATTCTACCTATATGAAGGTGCTGAAAGATTTGTCTGCGCGCGGAAACAACGAAACCATGCTTCTGTCCGCGCTCGCTTCCTATTTTAGAAATCTTTACGAAACGTCCCTTTGTCGAGGCGGGGATAAAGAGGTCGCGACGGCACTCGGCGTCAAGGAATTCGCGGCTCGAAAAAATCGAGAGCAGGTTGCCAAGTTCGGTAAGACACGTGTATGGGAGCTTTACCAAGCGGTATACGGTGCAATCGGCGAGGTTAAGTGCGGAAAAATGGCGCCTGCTTCCGCCTTAAAATCGGTGACGGCGAAGTTATTTTTCGAAAATTCCTAAAAATGACGGATAAAAAGGCTGAAAATACTTTATTTTTTGCATAAAATTCTATATAATATAGTGTATGTAAGCAATTTATTCCGTAACGCGCGAGTGTGCAGGAATGACAATCATAAAGAGGCGAACAAAGGAGACTTATTCAATGGGAATACGACTTTTGGCATCGACGTTCGATATATCGACGTTTTGGGGAAATATAGCAGCATTCTTTACAAATTTCCACGTTTTATATGCGGTGGAAATCACAATGTTTTTTTGCATCATCTTTTTCGTGTCGAAGGTTCTTCGCGATAATGACGCAACCAAATTGATGCTTGTGTACTGGTCGATGATCGTGACAGGCGGTTGTATGCATATCTTCGACGGGGAGATTATGACGCAACAGTTTTTTATGTTTTACGTCATTTTGCTTTCGGCGGTGATGCTCATTCTTTTCAGCGTGGAAGTGAAAAAATATTTCTGGGACGTTCATTCCGTCAAGGAAAACGGTTCGGAGAAATTTGCGGCACCCGTTTATTCGCAGGCGGAAACAGAACGTTGCATCAACAGCATCGTGAAAGCGTTGCAGAATATGTCCAAGAAAAACGTCGGGGCGCTCATCGTTCTTTCGAGAGGAAGTTTGCCCAAACAAGTGTTGCAGAGCGGCGTTACGATCGAATCGGAAATTTCTCCGCAGATGATCGAAGGCATTTTCTTTCCCAAGGCACCTTTGCACGACGGTGCGATGGTGATTCAGGGGCATAAAATCAAGGCGGCAGGGTGCTTCTTGCCCTTAACGCAGAAGACGAGCTATCCCAAGGAATACGGAACTCGGCACAGGGCGGCAATCGGCATTACCGAAGTGGCAAACGTCATTTCCCTTGTCGTCTCTGAGGAAACGGGGATTATCTCCATTATCAAACAAGGCACGGTGACGCGTTATGCCGACTACGATATGCTTGTAGACGCGCTCAAAGATTATTACTGGCAGGAAATGCCGTTAACGTCTAAGAAAAACAACGGAGGAAATAAGCAATGAGGTTTGTAGAAATACTCAAAAAGATTTTCGTTTCCAAATTTTGGATTAAAGCCATTTGTTTCTTGTTGGCGTTGTTTGTCGTGTTGATGATTAACATTTGAGAGCAGAGAGAATTCAAATTCATTAAAAGAGAGGTAGTATGGGCATCAAAGTATGTAAATTCGGCGGCACGTCCATGGCAGACGGCAACATTATTTTGCGCGCGGCAAAAATTATTCAGTCGGATAAGGATCGTCGTTTTGTGGTGGTATCTGCCCCCGGAAAGCGTTTCAGCAGCGATATCAAGGTGACTGACCTTTTGTATAAATGCGCAGATGCGATAGAAATAGGGGATATGTCCGCGTTTGAGGAGACGTTCGGGAAAATTTCCACCCGTTTTCTCAATATTGAAAAGGAGCTTGGCGTAAGCGTTGACATGCAGGCAAACTTGGAAGGTGTCAAGGCTGAAATGTTGGACGGTGCAGGGCGTGATTATTGTGCTTCGCGCGGAGAGTTTTTTGCGGCGAAGATTATGGCGACGGCGTTGCACGTTCCGTTCGTGGACGCAACGGAATTCGTGCGCTTTCACGAAGACGGAACATTGGACGAAAGCACTTTCGAACTGGGTGCAAAAGTGCTTGCGAAATACGACAAGGCGGTTATTCCCGGGTTTTACGGGCTTGGTGCCGACGGGAAGGTGAGGACGTTTTCACGCGGCGGCGGCGACATTTCAGGCTCTATTGTGGCTCGTTCCGTCAAGGCTTCCCTGTATGAAAATTGGACGGACGTGAGCGGCTTTTACGCCTGCGATCCTCGTATCGTGACTAATCCCAAATGGATCTCCGAGCTTTCTTATCAAGAGCTTCGTGAACTTTCCTACATGGGCGCGAACGTATTACATAGTGAATCCATTTTTCCCGTGCGAAGTGCAGGGATTCCTATTCGAATTTGCAACACGTTCTGTCCGGACGACGCCGGCACATATATCGTAAAGACGTGTATGCGTGAGGCGAAGGATGCCGTCGTAACGGGCGTTGCCGGAAAGAAAGATTTTACGGCGATCACCCTTGAAAAATCTATGATGAATGCCGAGGTCGGCTTTGCGGGAAAGGTGCTTTCCGTCATCGGAAGACACGGCATTTCTTTCGAACATTTGCCTTCCGGAATCGACACCTTGTCTTTGGTGATCGACAACGATTATTTGAAGGACGGAACGTTGAAAACGCTGATTGAGGAAATCACGGAGGCGGTTCATCCCGATAAATTGTACGTTCACGAAAATATTGCGCTCATTGCTACGGTGGGACATGGTATGGCGAAAAACGTCGGTACGTCCGCAAGACTCTTTAAGGCACTTTCCGAAGCTGGAATCAACGTGAATTTGATCGACCAAGGTTCGAGTGAGTTGAATATCATCGTCGGGGTTGAAAATGACGATTACGTGGCTTGTATCAGGGCTATCTATAACGAATTTTTTCATTGATCCAATGTAAAATAGGAAAAGGGAGCAAAAGCTCCCTTTTTTTATAGACGTTTTAGCTTTGCTTTCTGATGCGGATATAAACGTTGCCTGTTTTCAAATCGCAGCGGTGTGCTTTTGCCATTGCGGATACGCTCACCACCTGATATCCGTCTGCTTTCAAATCGGGTAAAAGTCGTTTCAACGCAGACACGGTATAGGGGTAGCCGCTGTGCATAAGCACGATAGCACCCGAAAAACGTCCTTGCCAAACACGTTCGTAGATGTCTTCTTCGTCATCGCCGCGCCAGTCGAGTGTATCAATCGTCCAATGGATTACGGGGGCTTTTGACAGGCTTTTGACTTGCTCGTTTACGTTTCCGTAGGGTGGACGAAGGAGGTGAACGGGCTTTCCGTCTACGCGTGCAAGCAGCCGATCGGTCTGCTCGATTTCCGAGCTGATTTGTTCGTCGGAGAGCTTGGTGAGATCGAGATGTGTTTGTGTGTGATTGCCCAGTTCCATGCCCATCGCATATGCCGTTTGAAGAAGAGGGAGGGCGTTTTCTCGAATTCGAATGCCGTTGCAGAAAAATGTGGCGAATGCAGGGCAATTGGGGTTTTGCTCGTTGAAGAGGGCGAAAACGGCAAGCAAATTTTCCATATTCTTGGCAGGTGAATCGTCGAATGTAAAGGCGATGAGTTTTCGAGTAGAATCGATATGGGACTCGTCAACGTCGGATACGTCCCAAACGTTGGACGCTTTGGCGTCTATGCGGTCTACGGTTGGCGCGTAGTCGGTAAAATAATCTTCAAAAGATCGGGGTAGGTATGTGTTGAGTTTGTTCTCACGCATATCGGGCGCTTTTTGACAGGCGGAAAGTATAGTGAGACAAATTCCCAAAAGGACGGATAAGTACTTCATACGCAAAGTATTTGTATTTATATCTTTTTTATGTATACCGCAAAGGAATGCTACAAGTTTATTCAAGACTGTTTTTTGTATTCTTTCATCGTATAGACACGCAAAAATTGTTGTTTGCATACGATAAAGGGAAAGAAAAAAGGAGGGCGGTTATGAAAATTCGTTTTGTGGGGCGTGATCGGCTTCGGAAGTTTCGGGAAAATTACGAGTGGGAGGAGGAAGAACTTCTTTTGTTCGGCTTGGAGGGCATAGGGGAGGTTTCCTACGAGAAAGAATTGAAAAACGAGAGCAATGAATTCGAGCAGATTGCACTTTTGAGTAAGTCATCGAAAGGGGTGGTGGTGTGCGGTTGCGTGACGGATACGCGTGGTTTGAAGAGAAAATCTGCCGTAGTTGCGGAAAACGGAAAGATCCTCGGCGTGTCCGACACCTTGCACGTCATTGACGGTGGGGCAAGCGCAGGTGCGGCGCTTCGCGTGTACGAAACGAAACTCGGCAAAATGGGGGTGGTCGTTGCGGAGGATCTCTATTTTCCGGAAGTGATACAGGCACTTTCTCTGTGCGGCAGTGATTTTATCGTCTGTTTGTTCGGAATGGCAGTGGATGGATTGACGCAGGCGATGGTCCGTTCTTATGCGTATTTGTACGGTGTCCCCATTTTCTTTTGCGGTGTCGGATATTCGATGATTGCGGACATGGGTGGTTCTGTTGCGTTTTCTTCTGCGAAGAGTCCCGTTGTGACAAACTTTGTGAACGTCAAAGAATATCATTTGGTGGAAACCCGTAGAAGGGGATTGTATTCGGAGAGGATAGGTAAATAAACCGGTCGATTTTTAGCGGCGTATTTTGTGCGAGTTCGCAGCATTTTCTTATTGTATATATAGATTGAAGACGTGAGGACGATAAAAAAAGAATGGAAGGGAGCTTCCATTCTTTTTAGTTTTACGTGAAGTAAACGAATGAGGGCGGAGTTGTTTGCACAAAGTCTCCGCTCCTATTTTTTATGATTTCAAAACCCTGCGTTTTTGATTTCGCGATCGGCAGAGCGTTTGAGGTCTCGTTCGGCGATGGATTGTTTTTTATCGTACGTGTGTTTACCTTTGCAAAGGGCGATTTCCATTTTGACGAGGGATCCTTTGAAATAGAGCTTCAAGGGGACGAGGGTGTATCCCTGGCAGTTGATTTTTCCTGCGATTTTGGCAATTTCGCCGTTGTGCAAAAGTAATTTTCGATCCCGTCTCGTCTCCTTGGTGCTGAACGCATCCGACTTGTCGTAGAGCGCGATGTGCATATTTTTTACGCTGACTTCGTTGCCGCGTACAAAGCAAAAGCTATCGTTCATGTTGACGTTACCGGCACGCAACGATTTGATTTCGTTGCCTTCCAAAACGATGCCGGCCTCGTATTTTTCCTCGATGAAATATTCAAAAGAAGCGCTTTTATTCGTTGTAATAATTTTCATAATAGACTCCGTTTTGTTTTAATAAACTCGTACATGGGTTGCTCATTTTAACAAGCGAAACTCCGTCCGTCTTCGGTCGAAGTCCACGTCTGTCGCCTTGACGCGCACGCTTTGTCCGATCGTATAACTCTCCGTTTGTCCGACAAGTCGGAAACGAGGTTCGTCATATACGAATTGTCCGTACAGTGTTTCAATGGGGATAAATCCCTCGATGGTGTTGGGAAGTTCGACAAACAGTCCGAAGGATGTGACGCCGGAAATCACGCCGTCAAACTCTTCGCCGATATGGTCGCTCATATACATGGTCGTATACAAATCGTCCACATCACGTTCGGCATCGGTTGCTTTTCGTTCTCGTTCGGAGGATTGTTTGGCGGCTTCACGTACGAAGTCGCTAAATCGATCGCAAGCTTCGCCGTATCCTCCGTTGATGACGAGCTTGACGATGCGGTGAATGCACAGATCGGGATAACGTCGAATGGGGGAAGTGAAGTGACAATAGCACGTGCTCGCCAAACCGAAATGTCCCTCGTTTTCGGGGGAGTATCTTGCTTTTTGCATGGAGCGAAGCATCGTACGATTGAGCACGGAAAAGACGGGCAGCCCTTCTGCCGATTTGAGCAGATTTTGATAATCGTAGGGCTTGACGTCATCCGTTTGAAAGCGAGCTTTTAACCCCAGCGTTTTTGCGAAAGATTGAAAGGCAAGTGCCTTTTCGACGTCCGGTTTTTCATGGATTCGAAAGAGGAAGGGCGCTTCTATGGCGTGCATATATGCTGCCACCGTCTCGTTGGCAAGCACCATAAACGACTCGATGATTTGACGGGAGAAGGTGCGCTTGTGATCGGGAATGAGGATTTGTTCGCCGTCGAAGAGAATTTTCGCTTCCTTCACGTCGAGAGAAATGCTTCCTTTTTTTTCGCGCGCCGTCTGTAAAATATGAGTCAATTCTCCAAATAGGCATACCATGTCTTTAACAAGCGCATATTTTTGACAGGTCGTTTTCTCGCCTTCGAGAATTTGATCCACCTCTTCGTAGGTCATTTTATGGTTGGAACGGATGACCGTTTCTACGATTTCGCTATCCTTTACGGTGCCCTTTCCGTCAATACGCATCAGACAAGAGAGTGCCAAGCGATCTTCCCCCTCGTTTAGGGAGCAAATGCCGTTGGAGAGTGCTTTAGGGAGCATGGGTAATACGCGGTCTGGGAAGTAAACGCTCGTGCCTCTTTCGTAAGCTTCCAAATCGAGGGGGGAGCGATATGCGACGTAGTGACTCACGTCGGCGATATGCACGCCGAGCAGATATTCCTCGCCGACTTTTTCCAACGAGACGGCGTCGTCGATATCTCGTGTGTCTGCGCCGTCGATGGTGACGATGAGTTTTTCGCGTAAATCTCTGCGTTGAGAAATTTCTTCCTCCGTAATGGGACGTGTTGCTTGTTTGTTTGCCTCTCGCTCTACCTTTTGAGGAAATTCTTCTTTTAAGCCGTACGAACGTATGATGGAAAGTTCTTCGGCGAAGAAATCGTCCTCTTCTCCGAGAACTTCGATAATTTCTCCGCCCGGGCATTTACCTCGGGGATAAGAAGTGATTTTTGCCACGGCTTTTATGTGGTTGGGGATATTCGCACAGGCGGAGAGGGGGATATAGATTTCGGTGGCAAGTTTTTTCTCGTCGGGAATGAGCACGCCTGCTCGGCGATCTCGATGAAAGGTTCCGACGACCGTTGTGTAGCCGCGTTTGAGTATCTTGACTACCGCACCTTCGTCGTCGCTTCTGGTGAAAATACGTTCGATAAGCACGGTGTCGCCGTGGAGTGCTCCGTGTAAACCTGCATGGGGGATGAAAAAATCGTTCGGATAACTGTCGCGATCTTCAGGGATTAGAAATGCGAAGCCGCGCTCGTGTCCGCGAAGAACGCCTTTGATTAAACCTAATTGTTCAATTGTTCCATACCTGCCCCCATCATTTTGAAAAATTTCCCCCTCTTCTACGAGTTCTTCGAGCAAGTCGGTCAGACGCTTTTTTTCTCGATAGGGGATGTTGAGAATTTTCAAAATTTCCGTGACCGTTTTTCCGGCCAGACCGCCTTCTTCAAAAGCGGATAAAAGCGATTTTTTCGCGTTCATAAATACCTCCGTATGTAATCGTTGAGGTTGGGAAAATCGAGTGCGATGTTTTTGCAAGAGGCAACAATAAGGAAGCTCCTTATTGATATTGCCTCATATGTCTTCAAAATATAAGGATTTCGGAGAAAGAAAAACGGCGGCTGAAAAAATAAGCCGCCGAATGATTCTTTATCGATTACCAGATTGCTTCGAGTTGCAAAATGTAGAAAGTGATGGAGAATACTACGAGGACTGCAAGGCAGATCCAAGTCCATTTCTTCAATTTTGCTTCCGTCGATTTGCCCTTGTTCTTGCCGAAGAAAGTCTCGCTCGAACCGCCCAAAGCGTCGATACCCTGCGAGTTGCTAGGCTGCAACATGATGCAAATTACGCTTGCAAGCGCGGAAATACCCATAAGAATAATCATGGTGATGCTAAGTCCCATATACAGCCCGTAAGAAGCTTGACCGGATGTCGGAACTAATAAATTTATCAAATTCAACATAGTATCTATTCCTTTTTCTATTTTTTCTTTTGACGGCAAAATTGCCACTTTTCAAAGTTACCTGTTCATTATACCATACTCGTGAGAATATCGCAAGCATTTTTCAAGGTCTTTTTGAAAAAGTTTTGAAAAATCTCGTCATTTAATCAAAGATTTTCCCGTCATTTCCTTAGGTTGTGCAATCTTCATCATGTCGAGGAGCGTGGGCGCCAAATCGGCGAGTACGCCGTCGTCGCGAAGCTGTGCGTTCTTGTATTCTTCGGAAACGAGAATGACGGGCACGGGGAAGGTAGTATGCTGAGTGAACGCCGTCACGCCGTCGTCTGCGATCATCTGATCGGCATTGCCGTGATCTGCCGTCACGATTGCGCTGCCGCCCATGGCAAGAATTTTATCCGTTACTTTCTTGACGCATTCGTCTACGGTGTGCACCGCTTTCACTGCCGCTTCCATGACGCCGGTGTGTCCGACCATGTCGCAGTTTGCAAAGTTTAAAATGACGACGTCGTAGATTCCTTTGTCAAGCTCTTC
>CAZRAS010000011.1:0-10671 GCA_964598045.1 uncultured Clostridia bacterium
TGGCAGTATAGCATTACGTACATCACTGTTTCTACTGCTGAATAAGCGATTTTTCATCGAAGATATAGTACAAATCTCATATTTGTAAAAAGAAATCTGTAAAAAGGCTGCGTTCCGTGTCATACGGAACGTGGTCTTTTTTGTCGGGAAACGGGGGATAACAGCTCTTTTACGAAAGGGAAATGCGGCACTAATATTCCCACCAGTTTTTGTCGGAAATGGAAGGTGTGAGATTGTCGGAAGGAGATCGAATGGTGACGGAAGGCAGGGTGACGGGCGTGCCTGCATGATCTTGATAATAAGGAGTGATTGTATAAATATAACTTTTTGTGGGCTCGACGTCGCTGTCTGTAAACAGCGGTGTCGCGTCTCCTTCGTATACGGTAGTATGCGTGGCGTAATCGTAACGTTCTATTTTGTAACGGTAAAAGGAAGGCATGCTTTCGCTGAAACGAATTTGCACTTGATTGTCTACGAGGGCGATAGTGGGGGAAGAAATGCGCGGATTGCTGAAATAATCAGACCTTTTGGCAGGTAGAGCGGTTGTTTTGAACAACTCTTCAAAGGTGAATTCGGCAGGAGAAATAGGGTCGGCAAGTTGTATGTTATGTGTGTCATAATAGATCGACTTGTCGATTTTTTCTCGTTGTACTGTACTTGGCATAGTAAACGTGGGCACTGCCATTCCCTTTGCGTCGGCTTGCTTGTATAAATATTCGTTGATTTTCAATAAATAGTTGCAGGGTAAGCCGCCGCCCGTATGGGGGATTGTCGTGTTGTCTGCGTTCCCGAGCCAAACGGCGACGAGATCGCGCGCGGTGTAGGAGAGTGCGTAGGCGTCCGTGTTTCCCTTGCTCGTGCCCACGGTGCCAGTTTTCGCGGCAACGTCGAAGGGAAGGGAATGCAGCTTTTTTGCCGTTCCGTGTTTTGCCGTGCTTTTCAGCATATCCGTCATAAGGTAGGCGCTCGCTTCCGAAAAAATGCGTGTTTTTCTGTTTGCTCGTTTGTACGCGGTGGTATCTTGCAGTTTGATTTCGGAAATAAAGCCGCATTCTCGATAGACGCCCCCGTTTGCCAAGGAGGCGTAGCCTCCGCAAAGATCTCGCAAGGAGAATCCGTTTTTCATGCCGCCGAGAGCGAGCGCGAGGGAGTAGTCTTCCTGCTCGACGGGCAGTCCGAGTTTTTCAAGATAGCGCGCGGCTTTGGAAATGCCGAGCGATTGCAACACTTTTACGGCAGGGACGTTCAGGCTTTTGGCGACGCATTCTCTCACACTTTGATAGCCGTGGTATTGTCCGTCGAAATTTTCGGGGCAGTAACCGCCGTAATTCACCGATTCGTCCAAAACGGGTGTGGCGGGAGTGAGGAGATCTTCTTCGAGTGCGGGCGTATAGACGAGCAACGGCTTAATGAGCGAGCCGGGCAAACGACGAATGTTTCCGACGGTAGAGAGGCAGGCTTTGAAATTTCCCGTCTCGATATCCAGCATCATAATCGTCTTGTCGCAGTTGCATTCCTCTTTTGTCAAATCTTCCAGGTTTGCTTGCAATTCCGGGTCTAATCCCGTATAGATTTGAATTTTTCCTCCTACGTTTAGGTGTAATTTTTCGGCGAGCGTGCTTAATTCGTCGAATACGAAGCTCAAATATCCGACGTTTTTTGCGGTGTGGTCGGAAGGCTGCGGAAGGGGCACGGCGAGGGCTTGTTCTCTTTCGCGCTGCGAAATATAACCGTTTTTCAACATGGCGGAAAGGACGCTTGCTTTGCGTTTTCGGCAATTTTCCGTATTTTTGAAGGGGGAATAGCGGTTGGGAGATTTGACGAGCCCCGCTAATATGGCGGAATCCGCTACGTCCAGTTCTTGGGGCGTTTTGCCGAAATAGAAATCCGCTGCGGCTGTGATGCCGAAACAATTGTGTCCGAAATAGATGGTGTTCAGATATTTTTCCAGAATTTCTTTTTTGGAATATTTTTTTTCCAGTTCGTTCGTTAACTTCCATTCCTGCAATTTGCGCTTGATGGTTTTTTCCTGCGTGAGATGGGTGTTTTTGACGAGTTGTTGGGAAATGGTGGAAGCACCTTCTTTGAAAGAGCGCGCTTTCAGGTTGTTTAGCGCGGCTTTGGCGATGCGCTTTATATCAAATCCGTGATGGGCGTAAAAACGCTTGTCTTCGATGCCGATGAAGGCGAGCTGCGTATGCTTCGGGATATCCTCGAGCTTGGTCGTTTGCTTAAAGGAAAAGGAGGAGACGTTGTCGATTAACTCTCCGTTTTTGTCGTAGACGAGGAGATTGTTCTCCGAAAGAGTCAATTTTTCCGGCATGAGGGAGACGTCTTTCGTGACGGTGAGGTAGTATCCGAATAGAAGGGTAAAAAGAATGAAGGCGGACACGAACAATAGCAATAATAGTCTTTTCAGTATTTTCATCAAAGTCAGTATCGCGCGTTTTTGCTTTTTTTATGAAAAGAAGCGAGATTTTGAAAAGAAAAGGTGCGAAAGACTTGCGTTTGAAGGTAAAAAAGAGTATAATATACAATATTATACTCGGATTATGTCGCCTCGAGGGGCGATCATCAAAAAAACGGAATGGAAATTATGCAAGAAAAATATTACATTGTTACGTACGGTTGTCAAATGAACGTACACGAATCGGAAAAAATCGCAGGGATTCTTCGCTCGATGGGGTATGAAGAAGGACAGGGTACGGAGGACGCGGATATCATCGTGTTCAACACTTGTTGTATTCGCGAAAACGCAGAAAATCATGCCTTTGGAAATATCGGCGCGTTGAAAAAACTCAAAAAACAAAAGCCGAACTTGCTTATCGCCGTGGGCGGCTGCATGACGCAGGAAAAGGGAAAAACGGAAGTTTTGAAGAAGAAGTTTCCTTTTATCGACATCATGTTCGGCGCGCTCAATCTGGAAGAGTTGGAGAGTTTGATTATTCGCAAGAAAAGTCAAAAGAAAAAGGTGATAGAGGTCAGGGAGAAAGAAGGGGAAATCGTTGAATTTACGGGGGCGTATCGTTCCAGTTATCCCAACGCATGGGTGAATATCATGTACGGGTGCAACAATTTCTGCTCCTACTGCATCGTGCCTTACGTACGCGGGAGAGAGCGTTCGCGAAAGCCCGAACATATTCTCAGCGAAGTGAAAGCACTCGTTGCGGAAGGGTATAAGGAAATTACCCTTTTGGGACAAAACGTCAATTCGTATGGCTCGGACGGCTCGACGAATATGACTTTTGCGGAACTTTTGGATCAAGTTGCCTCTGTCGAAGGGGATTTTCGCTTGCGTTTTATGACCAGTCATCCCAAGGATTTCAATGAAGACGTGGTGAAGGTGATGCAAAAGCACAGGAAGATATGCCGTCTTGTGCATTTGCCCGTGCAGTCGGGTTCCAATGAAATTTTGAAGGCAATGAATCGTCGTTATACGAGGGAGAAATATCTTTCGGAAATTAAAATGTTGCGAGAATACTTTCCGGAAGCGGAAGTGACGACGGATATCATCGTCGGATTTCCCGGAGAGACGGAAGAACAATATCTGGAAACGGAAGCGCTCGTAAAGGAAGTGGAATACGCCTCTGCGTTTACTTTCGTTTATTCGCCGAGGAGTGGTACGAAAGCGGCAGAGATGGAAAATCAAATTCCGGAAGAGGTGCAAAAGGATCGAATCATGCGACTTGTAGAGCTTGTCAATTCGTTGACGCGTAAGAAGTCGGAAAAATACTTGGGAAAAACGGTGGAGATTCTTTGCGAAGATTACGACGAAAAAAAGGATTTGTATTTGGGGCGTGACGAATTCGGTCGCATGGGATATTTTAAGAGCGAGAAAAATAGGATCGGCGAATTCGTGAAGATTACGATTACGAAAGCGAACGGGATTTCGTTGTACGGGGAAATGACGGAAGTGAAATAAGAGGTGAAAAAATGGCACTTTCACAGATGATGACGCATTATCTTTCAATAAAAGAAAAATACAAGGATTGTATCGTGTTTTACCGTCTCGGCGATTTTTACGAGATGTTTTTCGAGGACGCGAAAAAGGTTTCGAAGCTTCTTGATTTGACGCTGACGGGGCGTGATTGCGGCTTGGAAGAGCGCGCGCCGATGTGCGGAATTCCCTATCATGCGGCGGATGCATATGTCGCGAAATTGGTCGCGGCAGGAGAAAAGGTGGCAATTTGCGATCAACTTTCCGATCCTAAGACGAGCAAAGGACTCGTGGAACGAGACGTCGTGCGGATCATTTCCGCCGGGACGCTCACCGAAGAATCCATGCTCGAAGAGGGGAAAAACAATTATATCGCCTGCGTGTTTAAGCATGCCGACGGGGTTGCCGTTGCCTGGACGGATATTACGACCGGGGAATTTTATACAGAGGAGTTTGTGGGCGATACTGCGGTGTACGAAGTCGTCGAACATCTTGTCAAGCTCGCCGTTTCCGAAATTATTTGTAATGACGAAACGTTGCCTCTTACCAAGGAGATTAAGGAAATTCGGCACAATATTTTGCCGCCCTTTTCCTGTTATTTGCCTTGGGCATTCAATGTAAAGCAAGCGGAGCGCAATTTGTTGGAACAGCTTGGTGCGAAGAGTTTGGCTGCTTACGGATTGAGCGGCAAAGAAAACTTGATTGCGGCGTCCGGGGCGTTGATCGAATATCTTCGTGAAACGCAGAAACACGCGCTTGCCAATATCAGTTCGATTAAAGTCATCAGTCAGGATAAGTTTATGACTTTGGACGGGAATGCCGTGCGTAATTTGGAGTTGGTGAGAAATAATTCGGAAAATAAAAAATACGGCTCGCTGCTTTGGGTGCTGGATAAGACGAAAACGGGTATGGGTGCTCGTTTGTTGTCGCGTATGGTTTTGTCGCCGTTGAAGGGCGTGGAGGAGATCGATTATCGTTTGAACGGTGTGGAAGAATTGTTCAATTCCGCCGTGGTTCGAGCGGGCGTTTCGGAAACGTTGCACGATATGGGAGATATCGAACGTCTTTCCGGGAAAATTTCCAATAAAAATTTTACTCCGAAAGATTGTATAGCCCTTCGCAGATCGTTGGAATTGTTGCCTGCGTTAAAATTTCAGCTTTCGGGCTTTACTTCTTCGATTATAGCCGATATTATTTCGGGACTTTTGGATATGCAGGAAGTTGTCGATCTTTTGGCTGCGGCAATCGACGAAGACGCGTCTGCCGTTATGAAGGACGGCGGCTACATTCGCGAGGGATTTCACGCGGAGTTGGATGAGCTTCGCAATATTAAAAAGGACGCGCAGCGAATTTTGCGAGAGATCGAATCACGTGAACGGGATCGTACGGGGATCAAAACCTTAAAGGTCGGATTCAATAAGGTATTCGGCTATTATATCGAAGTGTCCAATTCCTTTAAGGAACAAGTTCCCGAAGAATATATCCGCAAACAGACGCTGACAACGGGGGAACGCTTCATTACACAAGAATTGAAAGTGTTTGAAGAAAAAATCTTGACTAGCGATGAACGGGCATTGCAGATCGAAGCGAAACTGTACGGACAGATTTTAGAAGTTCTTTCCGAGCATATCGAGCAGTTGAAAACGGTTGCGAATTCCGTGGCGTTGTTGGATTGTTTGACGTCCATGGCCACGGTTGCGAAAGAGCGCCGCTACGTACGTCCGACGATTTTGGAGAGCGGAAAACCTTTGAAGATCACGGACGGGCGTCATCCGGTCGTGGAAGCGATTTCCAAAGAACGCTTCGTGCCCAACGATACGTTGTTGGATAATGAGGAGAATCGTTGCGCCATTATCACGGGGCCGAATATGGCGGGAAAAAGCACGTATATGCGTCAAATCGCGCTGATCGTCGTAATGGCGCATATCGGTTCGTTTGTGCCTGCGAAAAGGGCGGAGATTCCTCTCGTCGATCGTATTTTCACCCGTGTGGGGGCGAGCGATAACTTGATTTTCGATCAAAGTACCTTTATGGTGGAGATGACGGAAGTGGCGAATATTTTGTTGCACGCCACCAAGGACAGCTTGCTTATTTTGGATGAAGTGGGAAGGGGGACGAGTACGTACGACGGCTTGTCGATTGCCTGGTCGGTCATTGAATTTTTAACCAAACATATGGGTGCGAAGACGTTGTTTTCGACCCATTATCACGAACTCACCGAGTTGGAAAATACCTTAGAGGGTGTGAAGAATTATAAAGTAACCGTCAAAGAGTTGAACGGTGCCGTCGTGTTCTTGCGTAAGATTGCAAGAGGGGGCGCGAATAAGAGTTTCGGTATCGAAGTGGCTTCCTTGGCAGGCGTACCTAAAGAGGTGACGACGAGAGCAAAGAGCATTTTGCGGATGTTGGAAAAGAACGATCTTGTAAAGGGAAAATTGCAGACGGACTTCGTGGAAGAAGAGGTGACGGAAGAAAAGCAATTGACGGAAGTGGAACGTATTTTGTCCGAGTTGGATTTGAATACGATGTCGCCTATGCAGGCATTCTTGTTATTGGGCGATCTGAAAGAAAAAATAGAGGGAGACAGATAATGCCGAAGATTAATATATTGCCTGCAAAAGTATACAATCGCATTGCGGCGGGCGAAGTGGTAGACAGACCGTATTCCGTCGTCAAAGAGTTGGTGGAAAATTCCATTGATGCAGGCGCGACGGAAATTGAAATCTATATCGAGCACGGCGGAAAACAGCTTGTTCGTGTGGTTGACAACGGGTGCGGTATTGACCGTGAAGATTTGCATTCCGCCTTTTTGCCGCATGCGACGAGTAAGATATCTCAAGCGGAAGATTTGGAGAATATCTTTACGCTCGGTTTTCGCGGAGAAGCGGTTGCTTCCATAGCGGCGGTATCTCGAATGACGATTACGTCTAAAACCAAGGACGGGAAATGTTATTCTTTGCATTCCAACGGGGGCGAACTCGGGCAGATTACCGAGGTTGCGGGAGAGGACGGCACGGACGTATGCGTGGAAATGCTCTTTTATAACACTCCTGTGCGTTTGGGGTTCTTAAAGACGGACAGAGGGGAAGAAACGGATATCACCAACTTCGTGTCCCGTTTTATTTTAAACAGACCGGAAATTTCCTTTACCTATTACGTGGACGGGAAGAAAACGTTGCAATCCTTCGGGGACGGAGAGGCGGCGGCACTGGTCGGAATATACGGTGCGTCCACTCTTTCACAGTGCTATGAGATCAATGCGGAGCGGCACGGGATTCGCGTTCGCGGTTATATCGGAAATCAAAATTTCTTTAAATCGAATAAGAGTTATCAAAGCGTTTTTTTGAACGGACGATATATTCAAAACGTAACCGTTTCTTCCGCGATTACGAGTGCGTACTCTTCTTATCTGATGAAGAGACAGTATCCTTTTTACGTGCTGTATATCGAGGTTCCGAGAGAAATTGTGGACGTCAACGTACATCCGAATAAAGCAGACGTTCGTTTTGCGAACAATCAAATCGTCTACGGGTGTATTTACAGTATTTTAAGTGCTGTTTTGGACGGTCAAACGAAGGCGTTGGAATACGTTGTAAAACAGCCGAAATCGGAGATTTATGAAGAAGAAATTCCGACGAAAGAAAAGGAAGCGACGATCAAGGCGCAAGAGGTTGTTCTTCCTTCCTATCCTTCTTTTATGAAGGAAGAAAAGGAGTCGGCAAAGGAAGAACCGCCTGTCTTAGGACAAACGGCTTCTTCTTCGGAACGGATGTTTACTTATGAAGACGCGCAAAAGGAAGTGGAGATTTCCGCACCTGTCTTTACGGCGAAGAGACAAGGCATAGAATTGCCTTTTTCGGAGGTGAGCAAATCGCAAGAGCCGAGAAAGGGATTCGTGGCTTTGGAGGAAGTGGGCGAGTACGTTCAACCCGACAACGACGGGGAAAGTCGTAAGCCCAGAAAGACAAAAAAGACGGTGGAGGATTTGCATAAGCGCTTTCCCGATCTGTATTTCCAAAGAAATGTATTGCAGGCGGAAGATCCTTCTTTTGCGGAAATTCAAGAAAACGTCAAGGCGTTTGATCAGTTTGAGGAAAATAAAAAGTTCCTTCAAGCGTTGGAACAAAAGAATAAACAGAATAAGATCGACGTTTCTTCTTGCGTGTATGCGGGCAAGCTCTTTAATACTTATCTTATTTATGAGTGCAAAGACGACGCATATATTATCGATCAACACGCGGCGCACGAGCGTCTTATATACAATCGTTTGAAAAAGCAGATGGACGAGCGTGCCGTCGTGCAGCAACCTATGTTGGTGCCGTACACCTTGACGCTTAACGTGTTCGAACGGGAGTTTGTTCGCGATCACCTTGCGGAGATTCGTGATATCGGGTTCGAGATTGAAATGAACGAAGAAGGTTTTTCCGTTTCGGCTGTGCCTTTGGATTTGCAAACTATCAATTTGGACGCGTTTTTCCGCGAAATCTTGGCGGATATCAACGGGTATAAAGCCATTCGCCTTACGGATATTTTGAAAGATAAGTTGGCGTCTGCGGCTTGTAAGGCTGCTGTTAAGGGAGGCATGGACTTAACGCGCGAGGAAATCGACGCACTGTTTGCGCTTATGGACGGGGATATGGGCTTGAAATGTCCGCACGGCAGACCCGTCGTTGTAAAAATGAGCCGCACGGAAATCGAAAAAATGTTCAAGAGGATTGTTTGATGGCGAAGGTTTTGGTGATTTGCGGTCCTACGGCGTCGGGGAAGACGGCGCTTTCCGTGGCTTGCGCGAAGGTGTTTGACGGGGAAATTATATCTGCCGATTCTCTGCTCGTGTATAAAGGATTGAATATCGGAACGGCGAAGCCGAGCTTGGAGGAGCGTGAAAGAATTCCCCATTACATGATTGACGTGGTGGAGCCTACGGAAAATTTTTCGGTCAGCGATTATGAGAGGGAAGCCCTTCCGCTTGTCGAGAAAATCCTTGAGAAAGGTAAGACGCCGATTATTTGCGGCGGTACAGGGTTTTATATCAATGCGCTACTGTACAAAAGCCAGTTCGGGAACGTGGGTGCCAATGAGGAAGTTCGTAGAAAATACGAGGCGCTTGCGCAAGAACACGGTAAAGAATACGTATATGAAATTTTACGCGAAAAGGATCGCGAAAGCGCGGCAAAGTTGCATTATAACGATCTGAAACGTGTGATTCGCGCCTTGGAAATTTACGATGTGACGGGAAAACCGAAATCGGAACAACAGGATGGGATGGCTCCCCGATTTGATTTTGTCGCGTTGTCCTTCGGGTATCCGCGTGACAAGCTGTACGATCGAATCAACCTGCGCGTGGATCAAATGTTTGAGCGTGGGCTTGTGTCGGAGGTGCAAGGCTTGTTACAGTGCGGGGTGACGCAAGAAAGTCAATGTATGCAGGGGATCGGATATAAGGAAATTGCGGAAGGGCTTCAAAAAGCTTGGACGGAAGAGGAAATGAAAGAACTCGTCAAAAAGAACACGAGAAATTATGCTAAGCGGCAAGAAACTTTTTTTAAGCGAATGCAAAATCACGTAATCTTGTCTCCGCATGGGTGGAGTATGGAAGAGATTGAAAGAATGCTACAATAAATTATGTCACGCATAATACCTATGCGTGACATAATAAAGATGTGTGACATAATAGTAGGAGTATAAAAATGACGGTAGAACAACTGATAAAAAAGAGTGAAGAACAAATAAAAACGCAGTTCGCATTGGCGGATGAAATCAGCGAATACAACCAAGAGAAGGTGTTGAAGGCATTTAATAATCATTCCATCGCTCTGCGCCATTTTAACCCGACGACGGGGTACGGATACGGAGACGAAGGCAGATTTGTGCTCGGCGACGTGTTTGCGGAAGCGTTGGGGGCGGAAGCGGGCATCGTTTCCCCCGCACTTTTGAGCGGTACGCACGCGTTGACGGTTGCGTTATTCGGCGTATTGCGCACGGGGGACGGGGCATTGGCGATTTCGGGGATGCCTTACGACACCATTCGCGGTGTGATTTTCGGGACGGGCAACGGTTCGTTGGCGGATTACGGGATCTCCTTTGATTGCACTCCGTTGACGCCGGAAGGGAAATTTGATAAAGAACAGATTCGAGCGGATATGGCGCGTTTAGGAAATAAATTGAAAATGATTTATATTCAGCGCTCGCGCGGATATGAGCTTCGCGATGCGTTCACGGTGTCGGAAATCGGAGAGATTTGCGAGTTCGTGCGTTCGCTTGGCTTTACGGGCTGCATTTTCGTGGATAATTGTTATGGGGAGTTTGTCGAGAAACAAGAGCCTTGTGACGTCGGTGCGGACGTGGCGGTCGGATCGCTCATTAAGAATCCGGGGGGCGGACTTGCGCCTACGGGCGGATATATTGTAGGTAAGGAATCGTATATCGATTTGATCGGAAGACGTTTGACGGCACCGTCGATCGGCAACGAAGTCGGTTCGTATGCGTATGGATATCGCTTGTTTTATCAAGGATTGTTTATGGCGCCGCATACGGTCAATCAGGCAATCAAAGGAAGCTTGTTGATCGGAAAGTGTATGGAAAATTTGGGATATGAAAATTTCCCCAAGCTCGAAAAAACGCCTGCGGATATTACGCGTGCCATTCGTTTCGATACGGCACAACAGCTTTGCGCGTTCATTCAGTCCGTGCAAGAGGCTTCGCCCGTCGATAGCTTCGTTGCGGTTTGCCCC
>CAZRAS010000012.1:0-10529 GCA_964598045.1 uncultured Clostridia bacterium
TGCCCGATCGTTTGAAACAACCCTTTTACGGCGTTTTCCTCGGCTACGTCGGCGCGATAAATTTCCAATCCGTCCGCCTTGGCAAGTGACGCGTTTTTTTCATCCTTGGAGTAGGTTACGCACACTCGATATCCTTTCTTTTGAAATTTTTTTGCGATCGAAAGCCCGATTCCGCGGACTCCTCCCGTCACTAAAACCGTTTTCATCTCACACCTGCCCTATCCATTCGACAATTTTTTCAGAAATTCCCTCGGGTGTTTTTCCATCCACGTCTACGACAAAATCCGCCGCGCTTTCATAAATCGGCGCACGATCTCGAAGCATACTTTCCAACCGCTCCTGCAAAGAAATTGCACCCTGCAACAACGGACGTTCCGTATCCGATTGCAAACGCACGGCAAGCGTATCGACACGTGCGCGTAAAAAGACGATCTTACCCCCGTTACGTAAAGTTTGGACGTTTTCCGTCCTCAACACCAAGCCGCCGCCCGTAGAAATCACAAGTCCGTCTTGTTTCGACAGTGCCTTTACCGTCCGTGTTTCCAAATCTCGAAAATATTCCTCTCCGTATTCCGCAAAAATATCCGAAATTTTTCCATACTTTTCCACGATCGACTCGTCCGTATCCACATAAGCAAAACCCGTTCGTTTCGCCAAACTTTTCCCGACCGTGCTCTTTCCGCAGCCCATCATGCCGCATAAAACAACATTCATGCTTACAAAGTCTTCAATCCGGCAAGCGCCGCGATATAGCTTCCTGCCCCGAATCCGCAGACCACACCGCGACAAACTTCGGACAGCACGCTCTTATGGCGGAACTCATCGCGTGCGTGAACGTTGGACATATGCACTTCCACGACGGGAATGTCGATCGCCGCAATCGCATCGCGCAAAGCATAGCTGTAATGCGTGAACGCACCGGCATTGAGAAGAATGCCGTCACACGTTTTTTCGAGATATGCCTCGTGCAGAGCGTTGACAAGTTCTCCTTCGATGTTGCTTTGGAAAAACTCCGCCTCGTCTCCGTTCGCTTCTAAAAAAGATTGAATTTTTGCGTTGATTTCATCCAAAGTCTCCGTGCCGTAAACGCCCTGTTCGCGTTTACCCGTCAAATTAAGATTCACGCCGTTAATTACTAAAAATTTCATACATCTGCCTCCGTCATTTTTTGCAAATATTTTTGATACAATTCTTCCACTTCCCCTTCCGTCGGTTCGCGATTTAAGTACAGACAATCGGAAAAGTACGCCTGATAAAAGAGCATCGCAGCACCGTTAAGCGTCTGCAAACCGCGCATTTTCGCAAGCCGCAAAAACTCGCTTTCCGTCGGCGTATAGATGAGGTCTACAGCTACGCCCGCCCCGTCGAACGCCCTCTCCGAAACGGGAGAAAGTCCCTCCGTTTGATGCATACCGACGCCCGTACAATTGACGAGCATATCGTACTCGCCGCTTTCGGGATTTTCCGCCGCATATACGCCGAGTTCTCTACAAACTTCTTCCAGTTTCTCCCTTCTTCTTTGATACACGAACACCCTCGCGCCTGCCTTTTTAAGCGCCGCCGCCGTGCTTCTGCCTGCGCCACCGCCGCCAAGCACCAAGATCTTCTTGTCTTGTACGACAATTTTCGCCAAATGCAACATATGCAAAAAGCCGACGCCGTCCGTGTTATATCCCGTCATCGTCCGCGTGACTACGGTGTTGACCGCACCGAAATCCATGGCGTCGCCCGACACTTCATCCAAATACGCCATGACGTCGCGTTTATAGGGAATGGTGACGTTAAACCCGTCGAAATCCCCCAAAAGTCTACGCAATACGCTGTCGAAATTCTCTTTTTCCGCAGAGACCAATTCGTATTCGCACGCATACTCCCACTCCCCTAAAATAAAGGTGTGGATTCTTGCGCTCAACGATTTGGAAACGTCCTTTCCCACAAGTGCCAACCGCACTTTTTTTTCATTCATCGAATACATACCCCACTCTCGATTCAATCACACACCCAGTTTTTCAAAGAAATCGGGGAAGGAGATTGCACAACATTCGGCGCGATGAATATTGCCGCCAAGTTCGCTGGCGATCAACCCGACAGCACCCGTCATAGCAATTCTGTGATCGAGATAACTATCCATATCCCCTCCGCGCAATTTATTTTTTCCGCGAATGATAAAGCCGTCTTCCGTTTCGATGCAATCGCCGCCGAGATTGCGAATCAGCTCTGCCGTCGTCTTGATTCGATCGCTCTCCTTCACACGAAGTTCTTTCGCACCGGAAATACGGCTTTCCCCATCGGCGAATGCGCACAGAAGCGCCACAAGAGGCAGTTCGTCTATCATAGACGGAACGTATTCGCCCGTCAACTCGATCCCCTTCATCGACGATTTCTCCACAAGGATATCTGCCGTTTGTTCGCCGCCCGCAATCCGCTCGTTCAACAGCGAATACCGCACGCCAAGCAAATCAAACGCTTTCAAAATCCCCGTACGCGTGGGATTGATCCCAACGTCTTTACAAAGTACTTTCCCTTTCAACGCACCGAGCGCCATAAAATAGGCAGCCGAGGAAATATCCGAAGGCACACGCACGTCCATGCTTTTTAAGGTACTCTTTCTCACGGTCACTCGATTCCCGTCCACGTGCACGTCTGCCCCCATTGCTGCCAGCATGCGCTCGGTATGGTCGCGTGATTTATTCGGTTCGGAGACGGAAGTCTCTCCTTCGGCAGAAATACCTGCAAGAAGCACCGCACTCTTCACCTGTGCGGACGCAACGGGAATTTTTACGTCCGCTCCGTACAATCGCTTAGGAGAAACATAGACGGGTGCATGACCGTCCGTCGTCTTGACGTCCGCCCCGAGCATCGACAACGGCTCGGCAACCCGTTTCATAGGACGACTCGATAAAGACTCGTCCCCGTACAACGTTGCGTCCACTTCCTTACCGGCAACAAACCCCGTCAAAAGGCGAATGGTTGTCCCTGAATTCCCGCAGTTCAGTTCTCGTCCGCGGCGAAAACGAGGCGTCCCTTTCACACGCAACGTCGTGCCGTCGATATCGATTTCGGCACCGAGCGCACGCATACACCGACAGGTGGACACGCAATCCTCTCCCATTAAGGCGTTGGTGATGACCGCTTCCCCCTCCGCACCGCCGTTCAACATAATCGCGCGATGGGTGATAGACTTATCGCCGGGAAGTTCGAATTCCCCTTCAAAATATTCTCTCGATTGAATTCGTTGCATACCTACCCCTCTCATTTTACTTCCACGAGCATTTTTTGATACACGTCAAACGACAATGCAAACATCGTCCATTCGCTTTTACGCTTGGCAACCGCCATTTTAATCAAGCCGTCTTCCCCGTTCTTTTTATCCGCACGAGCCTTTTGCGCATTCTCTCGGATATCGGAAAAATCCATCGGCATACAAGGACAAAGGGAAATAGCTTTCTCAATGATTTTTAACAGTCGTTTTCCGTATTCCCGTTCGCAAACGCCTGCGGCAATCGCCATGCGCGTTTCAAAAAGCATTCCGTAGAGGACGCTCTCGCCATGGGAAAGTCCGCTCGACAGCTCGATGGCATGCCCTGTCGTATGTCCGACATTGAGGGAACGCCTTTCCCCAAGCTCCTTTTCGTCTCTCTCGACAACGTGCGCCTTATGCTCGATACAATCGACAATGAGGCCCTCCAAAAAAGCAAGCTCGGTCAAGCTATCCAAATGATTTTCTATCTTGTCGAAAATCTTTCCGCTGAGCGCACAATACTTGACGATTTCCCCGATGCCGCATTTAATTTCACGGGCAGGAAGAGTGGTCAAAAAGATTGGATCGACCAACACTTCCATCGGCTGATAAAAGGCACCGACCACGTTTTTCACGCCGCCGAGATCGACCGCCGTTTTCCCTCCTACACTGCTGTCCACCTGTGCCAACAGGGTCGTGGGAATTTGCACACAGGAAATTCCGCGCATATATAATGCTGCGGCAAGCCCGCCGATATCCCCGATCACTCCGCCCCCGACGGCAAAAAGTCTGGAGCTTCGATGCAACCCTGCCCCCGTCATTTTCTCCAAAATAGCATAGAGAGAGGAAAAATTTTTATTTTCTTCCCCTGCCGGAAGCACAAAAATTTCCGTATCCGGAAAATACGTTTTCAGCAGCTCCTCATACAACGCATAAACGTTGGAATCGGTGAGGACAAAATTTTTCTGGCCGCGGGTAAGTGCAGGCAAACGAGTTTGCAACACGTCTTTCCCGATATAGATCTTGCCTTCCGTCGAAGGCGTTTTCAACGTAATCAGTTTCATAATGTCTTCTTAATATTTAGCATCCCTTCCTCGTCTTTGACTTTCCCTCAAAGATTTCTCCAAAGACAATTCTCGCTTTTTCCTCAACAAAGTTAAGGCAATAAGGCGTAACGAGATTTCACCTCGGACATGGTATCGCCGCCGAGCCGTTCCGACAAGCTATCCGCAAGCACCTGCGCCACGACCCCCTCCGCAATTACGCTCAACGCGAAAATCGCACATACGTCACTGCGTTCGGAGGCTGCAACCGCTTTTTCTTTTGAGGAAAAATCCACCGTCTGCAACCCCTTCATCAGCGTAGGAATAGGTTTCATCGCCACTCGCAGCACGATTTCTTCTCCGTTCGACATACCTCCTTCCAAACCGCCTGCGCGATTGGTCGTACGGGAATATTGCCCGTTTTCATACACGATCTCATCGTGAATCTCTCTGCCGCTCTTTTTCGCCACATCAAAGCCTGCGCCCACTTCCACGCCTTTGACCGCCTGAATGCTCATTAAGCCCTGCGCCAATCGTCCGTCCAGTTTCTCCGTGTACGTCATCACGTTACCAAAGCCGCTCTTTAAGCCCTTTACGCGAATTTCCACCACGCCGCCTGCCGTGTCGCCTGCCTTGCGAAGTTCCTCGATTTTCTCCGTCGCAAGTACTTCCGCCTTTTTATCGAGCATACCCGTCTGCGTATTTTTTGCTCGTGCAAGTTCGTTGAACGCATACCTGCCCTCATCCTGAACGCCGCAAATCTCGGATACGTAACTTGCAATCTCCACGCCGAGCGTCGCAAGATACTGCCGATATACTTCCCCTGCAGCCACGCGGATTGCCGTCTCTCTTGCCGAAGCTCGTTCCAAAATATTTCGTGCGTCCGTCTGATCGAATTTCAACATTCCCGTCAAATCGGCGTGTCCGGGACGGACTTTGGTGAGCTTCTTTACCTCCATCAATTCTTGCTCGCAGCGCTCTGCCGCCATACAGCTTTTCCAGTTTTCAAAATCTTTGTTGTAAATGCAAAGGGTGACGGGGCTGCCCAAAGTTTCACCGTTTCGTACGCCCGTTAAAATCTCTACACGGTCCTTTTCGATCTTTTGCCGACCGCCGCGGCCGTAGCCGCTCTGTCGAAGGGTGAGTGCTCTATTGATCTTCTCTATATCCAGTTGCAAATGCGCAGGTAAGCCCTCGATGATCGCCACCAACGCTTTCCCGTGCGATTCCCCTGCCGTCGTTAATTTCATATTTTTTCTCTCCCTACTTGCATTTTCTATACCCGTTAACCGTTAATAGGTGGTAAACGTAAGCCCTGCGTCCTTATTGTCCACCACGACTCGTTGACCGTTTCGAATCTCTCCAAGCAAAATCTCTTCGGATAACTTATCCTCGATTCGCCTTTGAATCACTCTTTTCAAAGGTCTGGCGCCATACTGCGCGTCATAGCCCTCTTTAACGAGACTTACCAACGCCCCCTCCGTCACCGTCAACACAATGCCGCGCTGTTCCAACAGGCGTTTCGCCAATCCCTCCACAATTTTTCTTCCGATGCGCACGCAATCGCTTTCCGTCAAACGATGGAATACGATTACGTCATCCATGCGGTTCAAAAATTCAGGTCGGAATTTTTCTTTGAGCGCTTTGGTAATATTCTCTTTCATCTCATCATACTGCTGCTCGTCTACCCCCTGGTCGCCAAATCCGACGCCGCCGAAGCCGTACGCATTCGTGCGTCCGCTGCTCCCCACCGACGCACCGACGTTAGACGTCAAGATGATCACGGTGTTCTTAAAGCTTACCGTCCTTCCCTTGCTGTCCGTCAATCTTCCGTCATCCAAAATCTGTAACAACAGATTGAATACGTCCGGATGCGCCTTTTCGATTTCGTCGAATAAAACGATGCTGTACGGATTCGTACGCACTCGCTCGGTCAATTGCCCCGTTTGCAAATCCTCGAATCCGACATATCCCGGAGGCGCCCCGATGAGCTTAGAAATCGATTGTTTCTCCATGTATTCGCTCATATCCAAACGAATCATCTGCTCTTCCGAGCCAAACAATGCCTCGGCAAGTGCCTTACAAAGGTCCGTTTTTCCCACACCAGTAGGTCCTACGAAAATAAAGGAACCGATGGGTCGGGAAGGGTCTTTCAACCCTGCACGCGCACGCCGAATTGCTTTCGACACCGCACTAACCGCCGCATTCTGTCCAACGATCCGTTTATGCAAATCCTCTTCCAATCGCAGGAGCTTTTCTCCTTCCTCTTGAGTAATTTTCATAAGAGGAATTCTCACGCGCGCGCTGACGATCGCCGCCACGTGTTCTCTGCCGATTGCAAGTCGCCCGTCAGGCAAACGCTTGGGCTTTTGCGCCAATTCCAACGCTCGTTTTCGGTCTTCGGCGAGCCGTCTCGCCCGATTCGCCTCTGTCGCCGCGGCAGCTTTTCCGCAACGTGCGTGCATCTCCTCTTCTTCCGAAAGCACGCGAATTTCCTTTTCCACTTCCTCAAGCTCGCTGCTGCCGCCGTCCTCGACGATACGAACTCTTGCCGCAGCCTCGTCCACAAGGTCAATGGCTTTGTCCGGCAAATAACGATCGGTGATATAACGAGAGGAAAGCTGCACCGCAGCCTCGATCGCCTCGTCGGTGATTACGATGCCGTGATGTTCTTCGTATTTCGCGCGAAGCCCTCGAATGATCTCCACCGTATCCTTTTGCGACGGTTCTTCCACGTACACGGGGGTAAAGCGCCGTTCAAGCGCACTGTCTTTCTCGATATATTTCCTATATTCCTCAATCGTCGTCGCGCCGATCACTTGCAAGTCTCCGCGCGCCAACAACGGTTTCATGATATTCGCCGCATCCATATTTCCGTCCGACGTTCCGCCCGCGCCCACGAGCATATGAATTTCGTCGATAAACAACACGACGTCGCCGTCTTCCTGCACCGTTTGCAATAAATTTTTAATTTTTTCTTCAAAATCGCCGCGATAATGAGTTCCTGCCAACATTCCCGGCAAATCAACGGATAAAATCCGCTTATTATAGAGCTGTTCGGGTACCTTGTTGGCGACGATAAGCTGGGAAAGTCCTTCGACGATCGCACTCTTTCCCACGCCGGGTTCTCCCACGAGCACGGGATTGTTTTTCAAACGACGGGAAAGCACCTGCACCACCTTTTCAATCTCTTTCTTTCTGCCGATGACAGGATCCATCTTTCCCTTTTTCGCACGCTCGGTCATATCCAAACCGTACTGTTCGAGTTTTTCCAAATTTCTGCTTTCCGATTTTAGGAACGATTCTTCTCGATTGAGCATTCTCGTTTGCCCGTCCTGTTTCTGCGCGGACGCATTTTCGTTCATAGAACGAGTGGGGTCGTAATTGCTTGCAAAAAAGTTGACGTCACCGCCCATGGCTTCCGTGATGCCCCATTGCTTTTTCGTTTGCAACACTCGAATTGCCGTCTCCGTTTTCGCTTTGAGCACGTCCAAGCTTGCAAAAGGCCGCAATAATTTAGCCCCCAAACAATCGCTACTGCGAAGAATTTGATAGAGCATATGCACGGTACCCGGAGCAAGCCCGTCCTGCTCTGCCTGCATTGCGGCACGCTCATACATACGCTGACAACGGGGGGTCAACCCTATGCCCGAATATTTCCTATCCAGCTTGTAGGTGAAAAAAGCGCCGTATTCTTGCTTGGATACCCCTTCCCCCGTAAGGACACCGCACGCCTCGCATTCGGGCACGCATAAAAACGCGTAAATCAAATGTTCGGTACCGATAAAACAGCTACCGTACTCAGCTGCAATATTTCCGGCCACAGTAAACACCTTATTAAAATTTTCCGTCCACTTCTCTAATGGATACATACATACCCCCTTCAAACCTTATTTTTTCACATTTTCTCACGCCCCGCGTCTGACGACCTGCACGATTTTGGGCAAAACGCTTCCCACCGTTTCCGCACGGACTTCGTCGTAAAAACGCTCCGTTTCGCCTTCCAAATGATTATTCAAACAAAATGCAGCCGGCTTCATATCGTCCATAAACAGCTCGAAATTCTGCCCTTTCACCCTCGACAAATACCCGAGCGCCAAGCCCAACTTCACATCTACGATCTTGCTTAAAAATTCCGACATATCGAGCAACGCGCAATTACAAAGCGTCCCATAGGCACGTAAGCAACGATCTCGCACCTCCGTCTCCGCTTTTGTCTTCATTTCTTCACGCGCCTGAATTTCTTGAATGCAGAGCTGCTTGACAAATTCGGAAACTTCTTCCAAAATTTCTTTTTCAGACCAACCGAGGGTACGTTCGTTACTGATCTGATAGAGGTACCCCTCCGCCTCCGAGCCTTCGCCGTAGCTTCCTCGCATGGTCATACCACGCGTTTTAAGTACGCGGAATATATTTTGGATTTCCCCTTTCCAAGTAAGTCCGGGCAAAAACATCATGACGGATGCGCGCATACCCGTTCCCAAATTGCTGGGGCAGGCAGTAAGGTAGCCGAGTTTGCTGTCAAAAGCGAAATCCAGCACGCTCGAAAGTCCGTCGTCAAGGGCACTCAACCGTTCGTACGCCTTCATAAGCGAAAGCCCCTTGCAAATATATTGCTCGCGAAGATGATCTTCCTCGTTGACCATGATGGACACCGTCTTATCCGAGGAAACAAACGCCGCACCCCGCGGTCTTTGGACAAGCTCGGCACTAATAAGGTATTGCTCCTGCAACAAGCTCAATTGGCTACTTTTTAACTCTCCGATATCATAACGCGTATAGGAGTCCCGATCGATTTTTTTTAACGCCGTATCGACGAGATAGAGAATTTCCTCCGCATGGCAATCTCGCATTTTGGAGGGAAACGGAAAGCCGGAAAGATTACGAGCCAGCCGTATACGAGTCGTCATTACCACGTCGGACATATAATCGCTTCCTTTCGTCACCATACGATTTCCTCCTCGACGGCACCCGTTCTATTCATGCGATCAGCCTTTTCCCGATATGCCTCCGCTCTGGCAGGATCTTTTCGACTCAGGTAAGCGACGAGCATATCCATCTCCCCTTTTTGACGCGTAAATCGTTCGGCAGAAGCAATTTCCAAGCGAAACGCATCCTTCTCTTCCTCGGTGACAAATCTCTCCTTTCCCAGCAACACTTCGTTTTCTTCGGAAATAGGCGGCAACTTCCCGCGATGACCGCAATCTCCCCCTTGCATCTTGACGATGACGGGTAAAATTTTCTCTTGCATCCCTTTATAACAATACGGACATCCAACAAGCTTACTCGACTCAAACTCGGCAACCGTCCTTTCGCAATAAGGACAAACGACAAGGGAATCCCCTCCGTCCGAGGTCTCCCGACAAAGGAAGAGTTTTTCATAACAAGACAGACAGTAATACTCTCTCTTTGCCACGCCCTTTCGCATCCGCTCGTATGATTTGACCGCTTCGTGTTTATTGCAATAAAAACATCGCATACTATCTTACTTTTCTTCCCCGTTCGATTTTACGATTATATTTGAGCTTTCGATCACGTCTTCCTGCGGTTTCTTTTTCTGTTTACGCAAAAGGGTACGGAAGGATTCCCAAAAAATTTCCATAAACTGCAAAGGAATCCCAAGCAAGAAGATCAGCCAAAGCGCACCGCTCTCCACGCCGTTATAGAAGAAAATCATATACGCGGTCAAATACAATGCGGTGAGTGAAACCCACACGATTAAACTGATTGAAATCGCCCTGATCACACGATGTTTCCATATACAACCGTACACCAAAGTCACAATCGCGTTGGCAACGACTGCATACACAAAAGCAATCCACCAAGCTCCGCCCCCCGGAAGAAGGAGCTGCAACACGATAAACACCAAGGTTGCAACTAACCATACGATTCCGCTTGAAAGGAGCATGATCAACGCCTGCATTCCTTTCGATATCGCCCTTTTCTCGGGCTTTTGCGCGGGAAGAGGATCTTCCCCCACCAAATCGTTGATTGTAACCCCGAAAAGTCTTGCCATTTGCATCAAGGTATACACGTCCGGAATCCCGTTGCCCGATTCCCATTTAGACACCGATTTGTCCGAATAGTTGATTTTCTCCGCCAACTCTGCCTGTGTCAACCCTGCCGCCTTGCGATAGGTCATAATATTTTTTGCAATTTTTTGATTGATTTCGATGATAGTATCCATAGTACTATAATAGCATTTTTTCCTGCTTTCGTCAAGTAAGTTTGCACATTTTTCTACA
>CAZRAS010000013.1:0-10381 GCA_964598045.1 uncultured Clostridia bacterium
TTCGTCTACGATTTGAATGCCCGCCATTCCCAGCGATTTGTACACATAGTCGATCTGTTCGGGGTTCGTGTCGTATTTTTCCATAATATCGCAAAGCGCGTTTGTGGAAATGCTCCCCTTCTTGCCATAATTTTCGATGATCCCTGTCAGGACCTCATTGAGTTTCTGCTCGGATACGTTCATTTTTTATCCTCCGTTTATACTGAACAATCTTCTTTATTTTTTCTTATTTTGTAAGTTATCTTTTTCCGTGACCGCACACCTGCCTGCCACGTTTTGCCTTTGGAGCAATTCTCAGCCCTTCAACGCCTTTTGTTTTTTCACGCATTCGTTGATTTTTTTCGCAAGCTCCATAATTTCGGCTTTTTCGGTACATTGCGCGTACATCGCCTTCAACCGCGACATTTCCTCTTCAATCGCTTCGCTTTTCATCGTCTTAATGCTGTCATTGAAAAATTGCTCCGCAATCGGTCCCGTAAGCTTGTCTCCGTTATTGAAATCCAAAATCGCGCCGATTTCCGCATCGTTTTCAAGCATCACGAACAATTCGCTGGGATGAAGACGTTCCCCCGATTTTTCGCGCTCCGTGATATAATTGACCACGACGAGATGCGTTTCGTCCTTCCAAAGAAAATCGGAAAGGGAAACCGAGCGTGCATACGGTGCGGAAAAAAGCTTTGCCGCCAAAACAAACCGCTTGGCTTTTTGTGTCTTGTCCACTTCAGCGGACATTTCCGTAATTCGCTCCTTGCCTTCCTCTCGAGGGGTAAGCGTCGTTTCCTGCTTGATATTGTTAAGATCTCGTTCCAATACGTGAAAAGCCGTTCCCGAAATCTTGGCGATATACTTCAAAAGCTCGTCGCGCACGTCCGCGCTCTCGCCGCTCCGCACGACTTTCAACGCTTCACTGACGAATTTTCTCTTCTCTTCCGTCTTTTTGATATCATACTTCTTTTCCAACGAATGTATGCGATAGTCAATGACGGGCATTGCCTGATCCAAGCACTTTTGATAGGCGTCAGCGCCCTGTTTTGCGACGTCATCGGGATCAAGTCCGTCCGGCATAGGCACGACGCGTATATTCAAGCCTGCGTCCTTCAAAATTTCAAGGCCTCTCAAATCGGCGTTCTGTCCTGCAAAATCTCCGTCGTAACTGATGAGGATATCGTCGGTATAACGCTTTGCCAAGCGAGCCTGTTCTTTGGTAAGTGAGGTACCCATGGTTGCAACGACGTTCTTAAAGCCTGCCTGATAAAGGGTGATCGTGTCCATATACCCTTCCACGAAAATAATCTCTTTCACCGTCTGTTCGCGCTTTAATTTTTTCAACAAGTTAATGTTATACAACGTTTTACTCTTATCGAAGAGCATCGTTTCTTTGGTATTCTTATATTTGGCAAACTTCGTTTTATCCAACGTTCTTCCGCCAAACCCGACAACCTCGTCCATGGAGTTGATAATCGGGAATATCAGTCGTTCTCCCAACGAATCGAACGTTCTCCCCTTGTCGTCGCGAGTGAGTACCCCGCAATCGACGGCATCTTCTTTGGAGTATCCTTTTTGCGCCAAATATTTCGGAAGAGAGTTGTAATCGAGAGAGGCACCCAACCCGAATTTTTTTACGGTTGTCGGTGCCAACGAACGATTTTGAATATACTGCAAATATTTATCCGCACGCGCGTCGCCGCTATACAAATTATTGAGATAAAATCTTGCCGTATCGCGCATAATTTGCGTCATGATATCCCGTTTCTTTTTACGTTTTGCCGCCTCTTCGCTGTCATATCCGTTTTCCGGGACGGTCATTTTAACCCTCGCCGCCAAAATTTGCACGGCACCCATAAAATCGGTGGATTCGATTTCCTGCACGAACTTGATGACATCGCCCGATTCCTGACAACCGAAACAGTGATAATACTGTTCCCCTTCGTTCACGGCAAAAGAGGGGGTTCTCTCATGATGAAAGGGACAACACGCCCAATAATTTCCCCCCTTTCGATCAAGCGGAATATAACTGCCGAGCACTTCGACGATATCATTCTTTTGCTTTAACTCGCGCAAAAAATTCACAAATTCATTATCAAATTTTCCTACGCTCAAATTTTGCCTCCTACTGATTCACGGACATGGAGAAATTCGTGGGGATAAACAACCCCTCGAATACATTGATCGCATACCTGTCCGTCATACCCGATATATAATCGCATACGACGCGATCCTCGTCATATTCGTTCAAAAGCTTCTTGTACGGTTCGGGGAGCTTGTCTATATGCTGCATAAAATACGAAAACAATTGTGTGAGCATTCGCTCGGAACGCTCCTGCATCTGTCTATTGCTTACTGCGTATACGTTTCGAAACATAAAATCACGCAACTCGTTCGTTGCCGCCATCACCTCGTCGGACATCTTGACAAACGGTTGATCGTGAGAGGTTTGATAGATATTTTCTATCGCGGTGTGGATACGTTCGGACGTGCGTTGTCCCAAAATTTTCACCGCGTTTTGCGGCAACGCCTCTTCCTTCAAAATTCCTGCACGCATGGCATCTTCGATATCGTGATTGAGATAGGCGATACGATCGGCAAGGGAAACAGCTTCCCCTTCCGGCGTAGCAGGCTTCCCCGTACTCTTGTGTTGCAAAATGCCGTCGCGGACCTCAAACGTCAAATTGAGTCCCCGCCCGTTCTTTTCCAAAACGTCCACCACGCGCAAGGACTGCTCGTTATGCCAAAATCCGTGCTTGGAGAGCTTGCCCAAAACGTGTTCTCCTACGTGTCCAAAGGGGGTATGTCCGAGATCATGCCCCAAAGCAATCGCTTCGGCGAGATCCTCGTTCAACCCTAAGGTACGAGAAATAGAGCGTGCGATTTGGGAAACGTCCAGCGTATGCGTGAGCCGCGTCACAAAATGATCCCCCTCGGGCGCGCAAAATACCTGCGTCTTATTTTTTAAACGCCGAAAGGATTTGCTATAAATAATTCGATCTCGATCCCGTTGAAAATCGGTGCGTAAATCGCACGGTTCTTCCTCACGCAACCGTCCGCGCGTATTCGCCGAGCGAGTGGCATAGCGCGACAACAACTGTTCTTCCTGCTCGCAAATGCGTTCCCGTATACTCTTTTCCTGTTTCATAATTTTCCCCTATCGAAGCGTGCATAGTTCTTCTCATCGGCGGAAGCCTTCCATCGATATATGCGACGAGAACAACTTTTCAGCCGTTTCGATTCGCTTCTTTTATATATTCGACGCAAACATGCCGAATCCCTTTTTTTCTCAAGAATTTTTTCATTTTTTCTTTACTTTTTTCGTAAAATTTACAAAAATACTTTTACGCAAGAACCTCGTCCGCAGTTTCTACTGCGGACGAGGTCCTTTGGCTTACTCCCCATATTCGTTTGTAAAAAAGTTCAGTTCTCCATGTTGCCCTGTTTTCTCAAAACACTCTTACGTAAAATTTCAAGTTTATACGCATTGTAGCGCAATACGAAAATCGGAAGCACATTCAAAATCGCACTGACAATCGCCACCGGAACGGCAATCGCAATCCAGCTCTCTGTCAACGGGAAAAACAATAACGTCAAAAATCCCGTGAACACCGAACTGAAATGTCCGATTTCCCCATAACAGCATTCCAACAAATATCGTTCAAGGTACTCTATATTCTTAGGTTGATCGATCTTATTTTTTCGAAATCCCGTAAGATGCCCGATTTCCGGAATGTATTCCTTCCACGCGCGAATCTTCATTTTTTCATACATTTTCTTTTCTTTCGCCGACACTTGAAAGCATTTCTTCCTTCGATCGGCGCATTTTTTAGGCAGAAGTCTTGCAACCGTCGCCGTCAACCCGTCAATGCAAAGAATAATCAACACGGCAAGTCCCGTAAAGCCAAGCGTTTCCAAATACGGCGTTTGACATCCGATCGATACGCCGAGCGCAATCAAAAACATACTGCCGACGATTGTACATAGATATAAAATCATGATTTTTCCCTTATTCCTCCCCGTACGTAAGCGGAATGCCGTACACCTCTTCATACTTGGTTTTGCAAGCCGCATACACCTCGTCACACATCTTTTGCGCACCGACTTTCTCCCCCAACGACGTATCGGGATAGACTGGAGGCATGACGTGCAATGTCAATCTTTGAATGGGATATCCGTCGCCGTCGAGACGTTCGTCATCCGTCATCGTGATGAACGTAGGCACAACAGGCACGCCCGCCTTATAGGCAAACTTAAATCCACCCACCTTAAACGGTCTAGGTTTTCGATAATTCCACCACATTTCCTGTTCCGGATAAATCAAAATCGTCTCTCCGTTTTTCAACAACGTATTCACCGACGACATAAAATTCATCATCGTACGACGATTGCTCGAAAGGGGCAACGTATCGCAATGGCGCATGAAAAATCCAAACAATCCGGGAAAAGAGGTGTAATTGCTTTCCTTAATTATCTTGTATAAATATTTTTTAGGCAAATACTTCCGAATGCAATGAAAAATCGCATAGTTATCAAAAGGATGAAAGTGATTGCAGGTGATCACCGCCCCGTTTTGAAGGGCGGCAAGATGTTCTTCTCCCGTTACGCCGTCAATGGCAAGAATATCTTTTTTAATGAGCCGCAAAAAATAATGATCGGCAATAAAATTCGCGACTCGACGTTTCACCTTATTCGACGTCTTCTTGCAAAGATAATCCGCGTCTTCGGGCAGAAGCTCTTTTCCTTCGGGATCGTTCTCCACACACGCGTCAAACCTCCCCTCTTTCTCGCATTGTTCTATCCGCCCCAAAAGCGCTCTTTTCTCAGCTGAAACTTTCGACAAGTCCATATCGCTCACTCTCCCGCATCGTTCCTTTCATCTTTTGCGAACGAATGTAATTACAAGGATTTTCCGCTTCCTGCTGTGCGAGTGCAATCAGTCTCTTCGAACTTTCCTCGTCGCGTTTCGCCATATCGGGGGTAAAGGAAGCAAGCGCCTCTTTGATTTCGGGAAGAAATTCCGTCTTTTCGGCATATTGCCAGAAATATTCCTGATATAAAACGTCGGCATAATGCCAAGGTTTCATCGTCAAATTATAATGGATGAGTTTAGGTTTTCCCATACCGCCGATGGGCATCCTGTTCCACTCTCCGTCGTAATAATGCACTTTATCCTTACAGATCAAATTCAACACGTCCTGATCGGGTGCAATGATGAAATCGTAGCTTCTGAGCACTTCGCAAAATTTTCCATAGAACCCGATTTCACGAAGTTTTTTGAGATTCATGACAATGACGCCGGAATTGAAATAACGCTGCGGTGTAATATTCAACGCATGCTTGGTATAAGCGCGAAAAGCGGGAACCGCCGCCACAGCCTGATCCGCCGTCGCCCCGATAAAGTTATTGCCGATATCGATGGTGTACAGTTCGGCGACGTCCGTAAGTGTCACCGTGTCGCAATCCATATACAACACTTTATCATAATCGGGAAACATTTCGGGAATCATCAAACGATAAAAAATCGCGTTCGTATAATAATCACGGCAATACGCGCAATCTTGAATGGCGCGCATTTTACATTCAACGTCCTCGAAATAGATATGAAAATTATCCTCTTCCATATCCTTGACTTTTTGAGCAGCCTCACTAAGCTCGCCTGCATACAAAACGTGAATGCGGTATTCGTACTCCTTCGTTTTATTTTCTTTCAACGAAGTCAACGCCACCGCCAAATACGGCATATAATTATCATCCGCAGCATAGAAAATAGGAATAATAGGTTTTAACATAATTTTGTACCTCACTTTTTTTGATTTTAATTCGGAACTATCGGGCGTTTATCTCCGATGAAGTTTCCGTATTCATTTGATGGCTGTATTTTATAACAATTTCCCACAAAACGCAACCTATCCGACCTCCTTTTTCCTCTACTCCGCCTTTTCCGAATTCTACCTCCCTCTTTCACAACTCTACCCGAACGTTTTTACCCCTCTACCAAGCGTAGAAAAAGGACTCTACTCAGGGTAGAGTCCTTTATTTTCAAGGCTTTCAGCCGTTTTTTATCAGATTTCCAACAGGATCGTAACAGGTCCGTCGTTATGCTGCTCGATTTGCATATCCGCACCGAACACCCCTTTCTTTACGGTGATTCCGTATTTTTTCACCTCGTCAATGGTAGCTTCATACAACGGTTCGGCGATTTCCGGACGAGCCGCGAGGGTAAAGCTCGGTCGATTGCCATGCGAAGCGTCGCCGTACAGCGTAAACGGGGAGACAAGCAAAACCGCCCCGCCTACGTCTTTAATCGAAAGATTCATCTTCCCGTTGTCATCTTCGAAGATTCGCAGCCCTGCGATCTTCTTTGCAATATACGCACATTCCTTTTGCGTATCTCCCGTCGTCACGCCTAAAAACACCGTCAACCCGAAAGGAATTTCCGAAATTAATTTTCCGTCCACACACAACGTCGTGTGTTTCACTCTTTGTACCACAGCTCTCATATCATACACCTCTTTCCATTTTCAAAAGTCCCGTCACCTTACAACAATCTCATTGTATTTCTACTATCCCCGTTTTCGCATTAGAAAAATGCAGGATAACGAATACCCTGCATTTTGCTTGTCGTCCGATAAGATTAAACGCGGCTCATGTATTCGCCCGTTCTGGTGTCGATACGAATGGTTTCGCCTTCGTTTACGAACATGGGAACCTGAATGGTTGCACCCGTTTCTACCTTTGCATTCTTCATAACGTTGGTAGCGGTGTTGCCCTTTACGCCCGGTTCCGCTTCGATAACCTTAAGTTCTACAAAGTTTTCAGGTTCTACGGAGAACGCCTTGCCGTAAAGGAATTTCACGGTGACGGTGTCGTTTTCTTTGATATATTTCAACGCGTCTTCCACCTGATCGAAGGTGAGGTTTTCCTGGTTCCATTCTTCGTCGACGAATACGTAAAATTCCCCGTCGAAATAGGAATAAGTCATCTTCTTCGTTTCCACCTGCGCCGTTTCGAGCTTGGTCGTAGGGTTAAACGTTTCGTTGGACAAAACCTGTCCCGTAACTACGTTTTTCAAGGTCGTTCTAACGAACGCCGCACCCTTACCGGGTTTTACGTGCTGGAATTCCGTAACGGTGTAAACACCGCTCTTGTACTCGAAAGTTACGCCTTTACGAATATCGCCTGCCAAAATCTGTGCCATACTGTTTTCTCCTTTATATGCTTATATTATTTTCTTTTTATAAAATCACAAGTTCACGGGAAGTTTTCCCCATAAAGCTTACGACCTTTCCGTCTTTCAACGTCACCGTATCTTCAATACGGATCCCGTATTCGCCTGCTTGATATACGCCCGGTTCATCCGAAAACACCATGCCGTTTTCAAGCGTTGCTTCCCCTTTGGGGCTAACACTCGGGAATTCGTGAATATTCAAGCCGACGCCGTGTCCCAAAGAATGAGTGAACAAATCGCCATAGCCGCATTCGTGAAGACAATCTCTTGCAATCGCGTCCGCTTCTTTGCCCGTCATGCCGGCAACGATTTTTTCTTTTGCAAGTTCGTGCGCCTTTAACACACAGGCGTACGCCTTTTTGAATTCTTCGTGTTTCCCGTCGTCGCCGAACAAGAAAGTACGCGTAATATCCGAACAATATCCGTTCACTCTGCAACCAAAGTCAATCAGTACTTCGTCACCGAATCGAAGCTTCGTCAAGCCCGTCTCGTGATGAGGCACTGCCGCATGGGCACCGAACGCCACGATCGTATCGAACGCCAAAGCCTGTGCGCCCAAGCTGCGCATCTTATATTCCAACAATGCCGCGACTTCCGTCTCCGTCATACCTTCTTTCAACTCGGGCAGGAGAGCATTGAACGCGTCCTCGGCAATCTCACAAGCTTTTTGAATACAAGAAAGTTCACGTTCGTTCTTGATTGCCATCGCTTTTTTCAAAGCTTCGTCCACATTGACAAGCTCCACGCCGATCGTTGCAAGGCGCAAGTAGTCAGCGTGACTCGTTTCCGCAAACGAAATGCCCACCGTCTTATATTTCTCGAGCAAATCTTTCAACGTGCGCTTATTCCAAAGCACGGGTGTTACGTCCGTCCCCGCGAACAGTTTTTCCGCCGCCTCGATATAACGGGAATCGGTGTACAACGTCGTGCCGTCTTTATCTACGAGCACCGCGCCGTTTTCAGCGTCAAAGCCGATGATATAGCGCATCTGATAACCGCAAGTGGTGAAAACCGCTTCCGTACCTGCCAACTGCAAAATTTTCTTTCCGTTTGTAATCATATTTTATCGCCTCATATTATCTCTTTATCATTTTACCAAAAAAAAACAAGTTCGTCAAGTATAAGCAAGCCTTCCTATAAAAAAAACGCCCTCAAAGGGCGAATTTTTACAAAGAATTGTAGATATCGCGCATAATCGCCGCGTCTTCCGCCTGCGTTCCTGCCGATTCGCTGACGATATACGGTTCCAAAGAAAGTTCTTTCAACGCCACCGCCAGAGGCTGAAATTCAGGTCCGTACTTATTATCCTCGAAAGTAAGATGTTTTATCTCCCCTTTCGCACCGTACATAATCTTGGAAAAGTGCACGTGGAAATGCTTCATACGTTCGTAGCCGAGCTCGGCAATCATGTATTCTAACCGACTCTTGTAATCTGCCACACTCTGCAAAGAACCGTGTTCTCTTGCATTGATATGCCCAAAGTCTACACAAGGCGTATAGACGGGATCGACCTTACAAAAACGAACGATTTCCGCCACCGTACCGATCTGTGCCAATTTCCCCATCGTTTCCGGACAAAACATAAAATCTTGCAAATCGTTGAGGTAGATATAATCGCGAAGGATCTTCAACCGATCTTCGGTGAGAGACACCGCATCTTCGCGGCTCGCTTTTCCTTGTGCCGCAGGATGAAACACCACTCGTTTTCCGCCCATCGATTTTAACATCTTGGCGCTGTCCAACACGTACCCGTAGGATTTTGCCGTCATTTCGTCGTCGGGGTTTGCAAAATTGATAAAATAGGGCGCGTGCACGGAAATTTCCACACCCTCTTTTTGAAACGCTTCGCCGATGGCAATCGCTTTGTCCTCCGACATTCTCACCCCTCTGCCGAAAGAATATTCAAAGCAATCCAAATTGCGCTTTTTTACAAACAGCGCCGATTCCTCCGAGCTTTTATATCCTTCCGCGTAAAAGCTTTCGCAATTCCCGCTGGGACCGAATTTTATCATAGATCTCGTACCTGCCTTATATCTTTTTTCAATTGTTCTTTCAATTCTTCCGCACTGTCGAATTTTTGAATATCGCGCAGATAACGGGTAAAACAAACGGACAATTCCCTTCCGTATAAATCGTCGTGAAAATCGATGAGATGGGTTTCCGTCGTTACGACGTCGTTGTGAAAAGTGGGACGAGCCCCGAAATTCGTAATCCCCTTGTACATCTTGCCGTCCACTTCCGTTTCCGTCTCATACACCCCTTGCTTTAAGGGATATTTACCTTTCGGATACAAAATATTCGCCGTGGGAAAGCCGATCGTCCTGCCCACTTGTCGATCTTGTACGACCTTACCCGTCAAAAAAAACGGATGTCCCAACCGAATATTTGCCTCCTCGATTGCGCCGCTTAAAAGCAATGATTTGATATGGGAAGAACTCACTTTTATCCCGTCCATTTCCACGAGCGGAAGGGACTCAACGCATACCTGCGTATATGTTTTTAGGAACTCGGGCGTACCTGCCGCCGCTGCGCCGAAACGAAAATCTTCACCGCAAACGAAGAGCTTAGGTGAATATTCTTCCACCAAAAGATTCACGAACGTCTGTGGCGTCAATCCTTTAATTTCCTGAAATTCAAGTTCGAATACAAAATCCACGCCGGCGTCTTTGAAGATTTTTTCTCTTTCCGCCACGGTGAACAGCGCATTTTCCTGTTTACCGCCTACAATCGTCATAAGTCCAACGGGCAATCCGCTTGACTGAGCCTTTTCCAACAGACGACGATGTCCTATGTGCAAGCCGTCAAATCCGCCGAGAAGCAACGCGACGTTCCTTCTATTCGATTTTCCTTGCAACTGCACCGTTTTTAACATAATTTCGTCTTTGCCTTCGCCTTTCCGTCTTTTACTTCTGCTAAGCCGTAAAAGGACTCGTCCTTATAAATCTTATACGTACCGTCTTGTACTTCAACGCACACCTGCTGCCCTTGTAAGAGCTTTTGCTCCCCTTTTTCGTCAAGCTCTAACCGAGCAAACGGCAACACGCTTTCCGTAGGAATCAGATATCTTTCCAACTCCTCCAAAACAGGCTCGCCTTCAAAAAAGGAAAAGGGCACCGCATTTTCCAACGTAAAAATGCCGCTCTGCGTACGTCGCAACGCACTCAT
>CAZRAS010000014.1:0-10185 GCA_964598045.1 uncultured Clostridia bacterium
TTTTGACGGTGCGAAAAGGAGATGTCGTAACGCTCGGCATCGTTCGTGAGGGCACGGAAACGGAGATTGAAATTTCCTTCAACGAGGATGCGAACTTTACGAAATATCAATAAAAATCAGCCCATTATAACTTCTCTTTTATGTTTTTTATGAAAAGGGAGCGCCCTTTACGGACGCTCTTTTTTCTTGACAACGGGCGTGAATTATAGTATAATGAAGAAAAATGAAAAGGAAGACGTTTTTTTTGCTTAAACGTCAAGGAGGAAGGGACGGATGAACACGCACGAATTTATCAATGCGATCTACCATCAAACGGAAGAAAACGAGAAGTTGGAAGAATATAAAAAGGGATTGCCGATCGGCAAGGACGAAGGGGGAAATATCTTGCTCGCGCAAAAGCGTGAAAAGAGCTTGATGGTTCGCAACACTTGCGTGACGGGGTTGAAAAGGACGGAATTTATTCGTCGGCTTGTCATCACCCTTTCCTGTCTCTATGAAAAGAATCAGGCGTGCTTTTTCGTGCTCTCTCCGCGCGTGGAATACGGGGAGCTTCTTCGCTTGAATTCGGTGGATATTACCGTGCCCTATCTTCGTAGTAGAGAGGATTTGCAAAAGTGCGTGGAGACGTTGAAAGAGCTTCTTCGTATTCGCACGACGGGGAACGGGCATCCTCATTTTTTCCTTATTCTGGACGGTTTGGAAGAACTTCCCGACGTCTGCGAAAACGGGGAACTTGAAGAATACAGAAAAATTTACGAGCTACTTTTGCGTAAGGCGGAACTCGACGTGATTACGGGCGTTGATTTGACGAAGAGTATCTTTGCAGGGTATCCGAGCACGTTTGTCGGGGTAGGGAACTGCCTTGTTACGACGCAGGAAGTGGGAAGTGCGGACGTTACGTACGTAGAGGACGATTCGACGTTGAGTTTGCCAGTACTCGTTGCGTACCCCGATGAACCTACCGTTATGGATAGCATCGTGTTGTTAAATACCCTCTCTGGAAATTGAGGCTCTTCGAAGTTTTCTATGCAATATTTTGATTCATTTGACTTTCAACGCATACTTGCCCCCCTTCTTTCTTGGTATCGGGCGAATCGACGTACGCTGCCTTGGCGAGAGGAGCCCACCCCGTATCACGTGTGGGTGTCGGAGATTATGCTTCAACAAACGCGCGTGGAGACGGTGAAGGAATATTACGAGCGATTTATGAAAGCACTTCCCACTGTGGAAGATTTGGCAGCCTGCGAAGAGGAGAAACTGTTAAAATTGTGGGAGGGGCTGGGCTATTACAGCCGTGCGCGCAATCTGCAAAAGGCGGCGAAACTTCTTGTAAGCGTCTACGGAGGCGAGTTCCCGAACGATATCGAATCGCTCAAATGTCTACCCGGCGTCGGCAGCTACACCGCAGGTGCGATTTCGTCGATTGCCTTTGGAAAACGGGCGGCGGCGGTGGACGGAAACGTTTTTCGCGTGGCGGCGAGGTTGGAGGAGAATCCCACTCCGATCGATCGCCCTGCGTATCGTAAGTATTTGGAGGAGAGCCTCTCCGAGGTCTATCCCCAAGAGGGAGAAGATTGTTCGGCGTTTACGCAAAGTTTATTCGAGCTTGGCGCACTCGTCTGTAAACCGCAATCGCCCGATTGCGCAAACTGTCCTTTGCGGTCTTTGTGCAGAGCGAATGAAAACGGGACGCAGGCATTGTTTCCCGTGAAGGCTGAAAAACGAGAGAAACGGCAAGAAAATGTGGTGGTTTTCCTTATCGAAACGCCGTCCGGATTTTGTGTTCGACGTCGCGAAGAAGGGGTGTTGAAGGGAATGAATGAATTTCCGTCCGCCGTGCTTTTTGACGGGGATTCGCCTGAAAAAATACTAAACGAGTGGGGCATGTCTGCGTTCACGGAAGTGAAGCGTGGGAAGTATGTTCATATTTTTACTCATATACGATGGGATATAGAATGCATTTGGGTGCGTGTGGAAGACTCCCCGTTTGACGCCTATGCGCTTGACGAGATCGAGGAGAGTATTTCCCTGCCTACTGCGTTTCGACAATGTTTGGGGATATTGAAATGAAGGAAAAATTGACGTTTGAAATGGTGCCCGAGGAGTGCTGGTACAGCAATCTTCGCAGTATCTTAAAACCAAAGGACTGGGATATCGTGCGTCGAGATGCATACGCGAGAGCGGGTGGCAGATGTATGATTTGCGGTCGATATACGAAGAGGTTGGAGGCGCATGAAAAATGGAGTTATGACGAAGCTCGGGCGCTGCAAAAATTAGAGGACGTCGTGGCGCTTTGTCACAGCTGTCACGAGGTGAAACATATTTCGCGTACCCAGCTGATGGGGAGAGGAAGGGAGGCGATGGAACATTTTCAAAAGGTGAACGAGTGTAGCCAAATGGAGTTTCATGCCGCGCTTTCTAAGGCGAACGAGGAATATTTGCGCCGAAATCGCGTAGAGGGGTGGGTGACGGATATTTCTTGGTTGGAAAATAGATTTAATATTCAATTGCGATAAGGAGATCGGTATGAAAGTATTGCTTGTAAACGGAAGTCGTCGGGAAAAAGGTTGCACGTACACCGCTTTGTGCGAGGTGGAGAAAGCACTTCGTGCAAACGGGATCGAGACGGAGATCTATCAGATTTCTCACAATGTGACAGGTGGTTGCATGGGATGTCGCGCGTGTAAAAAACTTGGCAAATGCGTGATTGATGACGGCGTTAACGAATTTGTGGAGAAGGCTGCACACTTTGACGGATTTGTGTTCGGTTCGCCCGTGTACTATGCTTCGGCGGCGGGCGCGCTCGTCAGTTTGATGGATCGAGCTTTTTACAGCGGCGGTAAGAATTTTGCTTATAAGCCGGCTGCGGCGGTAGTAAGTTGCAGACGTGGGGGTGCAAGTGCGACTTTTGAGGTTATCAATAAGTATTTCACCATCAACAATATGCCCGTCGTAAGCTCGAACTATTGGAACGAGGTTCACGGAAACACCGCTGATGAAGTTCTTCAAGATGAGGAAGGCTTGCAGACGATGCGTGTGCTCGGGTATAATATGGCGTGGTTGTTGAAGTGTATAGAGCTTGGTAAGCTCGAGGGGCTGGAACCTGTCAAGGAAAACAAGATCGCCACGAATTTTATTCGATAAATAAATTTTACAATTTATTAACGATTCGGCAATCTTTCTTGAATAATAATTTGGTAAGCTATAAACGAGGAGAAAGGGTATGGTTAAAATTTTGGTGGTAGAGGACGATAGGGCGCTCAACGGGCTGGTGTGTACTTGTCTGCGAGAGCAAGGCTATGACGTAACCGCTTGCTACAACGGACAAGAGGGGCTCGACGCATACCTGGGTGCCTCGTATTCCATGATTATCAGCGATATTATGATGCCTGTTATGGACGGATATACCTTGGCGCGAGAAGTGCGCGCGGTCAATAAAGACGTGCCTATTTTGTTTTTGACGGCAAAAGATGAGAAAACGTCTAAGCTTTACGCTTATAAACTTGGGGTAGACGACTATGTTGTCAAACCTTTCGATATCGACGTGTTTGTGATGAAGGTGGGGGCGATGCTCCGCCGTGCAGGAATTGCGGAAAGTAAGGTGCTTTCCGTCGGGAACTTGATCATGAACGTCGAGGAACATACGGCGTACGTGGACGGCGATGAAATGCCGATGACGGTACGGGAATTTGACCTTTTATTCAAGTTGTTGTCCTATCCTAAAAAGACGTTTACGCGTGCGGCCCTTATGGATGAATTTTGGGATTACGATTCTTCCGCCACTTCGCGTACGGTGGACGTATATATGGCAAAGCTTCGAGAGAAAACGAGCGCGTGCGACGGGTTTGACATTCTCACCGTGTATGGATTAGGATATAAGGCGGTGCTTCGATGAGGCGGAAACATACGCGTTTGAGCGCATTGAGCGTGCTTTTGTTTTTTGTGACCATTGCGGTGACGGTGACGGTGACGGTGGCACTCGTTACGTATGGGATCGTAGACAAGCGTTCGGGCGGCGATACAAAAGTCGTATCCGTAGTCATGATGTTTGTGGTTCTTTTTCTGTCCGTTCTTTGGACAATCATCGATGTGGTTCGTAGACGGATTATGGTGGAAAAACCGGTGGAACAAATTCTTCAGGCGACCGAAAGGATTGCCACGGGAGACTTTTCTGTACGTCTTCAACAAAGACATGGGTACACTGAATACGATGAATTTGATTGTATAATGGAAAATCTCAGCGTGATGACGGAGGCGCTCGGAAAATCCGAAATGCTTAAAACGGATTTTATTTCCAACGTTTCGCACGAGTTGAAAACGCCGCTGGCGGTCATTAAGAGCTATGCATTGCTTTTGAAAACGGAACAAGAGGAAGAAAAAAGACGGGAGTACTCGGAAATTTTGTGGAGAGCTTCTTCCAATTTAAGCGATCTCGTCACGAATATTTTGCGATTGAGTAAGCTTGAAAACGATAAAATTAAGGTGGCGACAAGCTATTTTCGTTTAGATGAAGTGGTTGGAAATGCCGTGATCGGTTTAGAAGACAAAATCGAAAAGAAGAAGATCGAGGTAGAGTGCGATCTGGAAGAAACGGAAATTTACTCTACGCAAGTATACTGGGAAATCGTGTTGAATAATCTCGTTTCCAATGCCGTAAAATTCACGGACGAGGGGGGTAAGGTTTCGATCACGCTTAAAAACGAGAATGGGATCGTCGTTGTGAAAGTGACGGATACGGGTTGTGGTATTTCACCCGAGACGGGAAAGCGTATCTTCGATAAATTTTATCAGATAGATACGTCGCATGCGCAGGAAGGGAACGGACTGGGCTTGGCACTCGTGAAAAAAGTCATCGAGCTGTTGGGTGCAAAAATAACGGTGGAGAGTGAACTCGGCAAAGGAAGTACGTTTGCCGTATCGTGGAAAACGGATGTGGAATAAATTATTGGACAAATTGAAAAATCCGAGCGTGGCGACACTCGTCGTGCTCTATCCCGTCACCTTGCTTTGCGTGATTTGGTCGATGGCGATGCTGGTTCTCGCTCCTGCCGAGTTGACGGGGCAAATCATCTCATACCTGTCGTATGCGTGTGCCGCAATCACGCTTTCGTATTCCGTGTATACGGTTATTGCCGCCAAAGTGGTGCAACGGCTTGTACGCTGGACGAAGGCAAAGCTTGAAGCGCGAGCGGTCACGAAAGAGTTGGTACATAACTACGATTTCAGAACGTTGTTTTTTTCCACTTGTTCGATGTCGTTGACTTCGATTTATGCGGTGTATAACGTCGTGATTGCCATTTTGCGAATTTCGCCGATTTGGCACGCAGCGCTTGCGGGATATTATATTTTCCTCGTATGTATGCGAGTGGGGGTGTTACACTATCGTCGACGGGAATATGGCGGCAAGCTGGAAAGAGAGAAACTGGTTGAGGCGAGAAAGTATCGTAATTGCGGCATTTTGCTCGTCGCCACTATGTCCGTGCTGTCGATTGCAATCGGACAAATGGTGCTTGATGAAGGCGGATTTGTGAAGAACGGCATGACGATTTACGTGTCGGCGCTGTATACATCGATTAAGGTGGTCATGTCCGTTCGCAATTTTATGAAGGCGAAACGGACGGACGATTACACTTTGCAAACGCTCAGAAACGTCAATCTTGCCGATACGGCGGTGTCCGTGTTGGCTTTGCAGACGGCAATGTTTCACTGCTTTGGAACGGACGGCGTGAACGTGGCAATGTTTAACGCTTTGACGGGGGCGGGTACGTGCGCAGTCGTCGTCGGGCTGGGAATTTACATGATCGTGACAGGAAATAAAGGTATCAAAACAATCAGAGAGGAAGAATATGAGCGAAAATAAGTTTGAGTATTCCTACGACGCGCCGACGGAGCGTGAACGCAGGGAAGTGGAGTCATTGAAAAAAAAGTACGCGCCCAAGGTGGAGCGCGTGGATAAGATGGCGGAGTTGAGATCGTTGGATAAAAAGGTGCAATCCGTTCCTATGATTTGGGCATGGTGCCTTGGTGTAGTCGGAACGTTGATTTTCGGCACGGGTTTGACCATGATTTTGGAATGGGATTTGTTTTCTTGGGGGGCGGTCATTGCTGCCGTGGGGCTTATTCCTGTGGCGCTTGCTTATCCCGTTCATAAATGGATGTCGCAAAGATTGTCGGATCGATATCGGGAACGGATCTTGACGTTAAGCGAAGAGATTTTACATGAAAACGAGGAGGATTGAGGAAAGGATAATCGCCGAAAGGCATGGCGGTAATTTGATAGAGTTTTAAGCGGGCAGATAAAGTTTTGCAAAGTATAGTCAAAAAACTATTCTTCATGTAAAACGTGTCTGCCTTTTTTTCTTGATTCGGAAAAAACAACAAAAAGGATAAAAGTAAAAAACTACCGCCAAAGCAGTAGTTTTGCATAGAAGAATACGCACGCTACGGAGTTTTGTACGCTCCTTTTACGTGTGTCTCGATGGCGGAGCGAAAACAACATAGGTCGGCTTTATTTTCTGAATAAGTCCTTAAACTCTTTCACGAGTTTTTGGTCGGCAACCGATCCGGAAATTACACGAAAATCTTCTTTTTTAATTCCGATAACCGGCTGGATATATCCCGGTCCAATAGGATTGGAAAAATCTGCGACCACAAAACCGTATTTTTTAATAAAATTAGCCATTACTGTACCAATATATCCCTTAAACAATCCTTGGTCGGCATAATTATCGTTTAATAAAATAATTGCGTCCATTTCTTCCACTAACGTATTGTCTTTATATTTGTCCATAATTTCCTCCTTAACGGATTTTCCTTGTTTCAAACGAAAATTTCCATTAGGAGGCAACCTAATGGAAATTATTCGGTAAGAATTTATTCGACTTTTTTATTTCTCTATACCACAATATTTGGTATAGAACCTTAATTTTACGGAGATTAGAAATCGATTCTTTCTTCGATGTATTTGATTGCTTCTTCCACGGTGAGTCCGAATACTTGTTCCATGGAGTCACGTTCGCGAATGGTGACAACTCCTTTTTCGGCTGTGTCGAAGTCTACCGTTACGCAGAAAGGGGTGCCGATTTCGTCCTGACGGCGATAACGTTTCCCGATGGAACCGGTTACGTCGTAGGTGGTGGCAAAGTGTTTGCGCATTTGTGCATAAACTTCGTCTGCCTTTTCGCAAAGATTTTTCTGAAGGGGAAGGACGGCGCACTTATAGGGCGCGAGGAAGGGATGCAATCTCAACACCGTACGTACGTCGTTCTTTTCCGCATTGACCACTTCTTCGTCATAGGCATCGGTGAGGAAAGCGAGGATAACGCGTTCTACGCCGAGGGAAGGTTCGATGACGTAGGGAACGTATCTTTCGTTGGTGACGGGATCGAGGTAGTTGATGGGTTTGCCGCATTCCTTGGCGTGCTGATTTAAGTCATAATCCGTTCTGTCGGCAATGCCCCAAAGTTCGCCCCAACCGAAGGCAAAATTGTATTCGAAGTCCGTTGTCGCTTTGGAGTAGAAGCAAAGCTCTTCGGGGGAGTGGTCGCGGAGGTGAAGATTTTCTTCCTTCATGCCGAGAGAAAGAAGCCAATCTTTGCAGAAATCTTTCCAGTAAGCGAACCATTCGAGGTCGGTGCCGGGTTTGCAGAAAAATTCAAGTTCCATCTGCTCGAATTCGCGGACGCGGAAGATGAAGTTGCCCGGGGTGATTTCGTTACGGAAGGATTTTCCGATTTGACCGATGCCGAAAGGTACGCGCATACGGGTGGAGCGTTGTACGTTTTCAAAGTTTACGAAAATTCCTTGCGCCGTTTCGGGACGAAGGTATACCGTGTTTACGGAATCTTCGGTGACGCCCTGGAAGGTCTTGAACATTAAGTTAAACTTACGAATGGGGGTGAAATCGGAATTGCCGCAGACGGGACAAGCGATTTTGTGTTCGGCAATGAAGTTTTCCAACGCCTCGTTGTCCATGTTTTCCACTTTAATATCCAACCCTTTTTTTGCGGCGTATGCCTCTACGAGGTTGTCGGCTCTGTGACGTGCTTTACAGCTCTTGCAGTCCATAAGGGGATCAGAGAATCCGCCGAGATGCCCGGACGCTTGCCAGGTTCTGGGGTTCATCAAAATTGCACAATCCAAGCCCGTGTTGTGAGGATTTTCTTGTACGAACTTTTTCCACCAAGCTTTTTTTACGTTGTTTTTAAGTTCCACACCCAAGGGACCGAAATCCCACGTGTTTGCAAGGCCGCCGTAAATTTCGCTGCCGGGGAAGATGAAACCTCTGTTTTTACAAAGGGAAACGAGCTTATCCATGGTTACTGCTCTTTTTTCTGCCATAATCAAAACCTCTCTAAATAAATTATCGTTCTCGTACGTAATTATACAATGTTTTCGCCTTGCAAGTCAAACGCTTGCAAGGCGTTTTTTACTAAAATTCTCGTAAAATCAAATTTTCAATTTTTTGAACAAAGCGGGCGCAAGAAGGGTGGCTGCCATAATCGTAAGGAAATATTTTGCAAATTTCCAGCCTAATTCTTCCAAGAAGGCAAAAGGTAAAACGGAAAAGCCGCCGAATACGACGCCCACGCAGGCAAAACCGACCAGCAAACGCAAAAGTCTTCCTTTTGCCGACGCTGCGTTTTCGAACTTGATGAATTTATGTTCCAAAGGCATGCAGATCGCGACGCCCACGGCACAAGCGCAAAGCTCGATTTGATTTTTGTTGGGGAATAGAAACGCAAGGCCGACGGAAAGAAGGGCAAACAAGGCGAATACGAAGGAAGCTTTGCTTTCGTGCTTTCGATAAATCCAGTCCCAAAACAGGGCAAAGAGGGTACCCAGGAGTGCGCCGACAAGCACGTCGGTGGGGTAATGCACGCCGAGATACAGGCGTGAAAGCATCACGCCGAAAGTAAGCAGCGTAAATAAGATGGCTGCCCATTTTTTGCGAATGTGACAAGCTGCCGAAACAAACAGCCCGGCACTCATTTGCGAATGTCCGCTGGGGAAGGATGCGTTTGGATCCAAGCTCGTCGTAGAGATGAGCGGATTGTCCACTTCCACTCTCGTTACCAAGCCCGTCGTGTACGGACGGGGACGGGTGACCAGACTCTTAAACCCGCCGTTGACGGGCATGGAAGAAAAGGACACGAGCACTAATCGCTCGCCGAGTTTTTTATCCACGATCCAGTAGATAAAACAGATCAGCGCGACGAGAAAGAGCGTTTCTCCGAAAAGAGAAAAAATACATGCCACGACGGTGGCGAGATTCGAGCGCATTTGCGCGATAAATTGTAAGATACTGATTTCCATGCCTTTATTATATCATATATTTCAAAAAAATGCTCGAAAAATACATGATTTTTTGAAAAATTTATATAAGAAATATTCTCTTTTCCCTTGAAAAATGTCGTAAAGTATGCTATAATATTATAACCGATATTATATAGTGAGAAAATATAGGCAAAAAAGGAGAGGAAATATGCTTTCGGATATTGAAATTGCAGAGAGCGCAGAGCTTCTCGATATCAGAGAAATCGGCAAGAAACTCCATTTGAGCGAAGATCGGCTGGAACTGTACGGAAAGTACAAAGCGAAGATCTCTTTGCCCAAAGACGCAAAGCGTAATGCCAAACTCGTTTTGGTGACGGCAATCAATCCCACCTCCTCCGGAGAGGGAAAGACCACCGTTTCGATCGGGCTTGCGGACGGACTTTCCAAAATCGGGAAGAGTGCCTGCCTGGCTTTGCGTGAACCCTCCCTCGGTCCCGTCTTCGGTATCAAGGGCGGCGCAGCCGGCGGCGGTTATGCACAGGTCGTGCCCATGTCTGAGATCAATCTCCATTTTACGGGCGATTTGCACGCGATTACTGCGGCGAACAATCTGCTTTGCGCCCTTATGGACAACCATATTTTCCGCGGAAACGAATTAAAAATCGACGTTGACAATATCTATTTTCACCGTTGCATGGACATGAACGAGCGCGAGCTGATCAACGTGATTATCGGCGGCAAAGGCAGAGGGGTGGAACGTGAAGACCACTTCGACATTACGGCGGCGAGCGAAGTGATGGCGGTGCTTTGTTTGGCAACGGATATCGACGATTTGAAGAAGCGGCTCGGCAATATTATCGTCGGGTTAAATACGGACGGAGAGTACGTGCGTGCCAAGGATATTCCCGG
>CAZRAS010000015.1:0-10138 GCA_964598045.1 uncultured Clostridia bacterium
CTTGTTTGAGACAAAAGCGGCAGACTAAAAATCTGCCGCTTTTGTCTCGCAAATCGTTGTATACTCCCACAAAAACTCCCTCTATCGAACGAACACTCGTTCGATAGAGGGAGTTTCTTTTCCTTATTTTACATCAACAACGCAGCCGCGCCGAGAAGTCCTGCCGAATTTCCCAGCTTCGCAATGCGAATTTTCACCTTCGGGCCAAGCTCGCCTGCAAAAATCTCCTTATCCAGCAACTTCTGCAAAGGTTTCACAAGGTTGCTCCCCTGTGCACAAACGCCGCCGCCGAGCAAAATAATTTCCGGACGGAAAATATTCGCCACGTTGGCAAGTCCGCAAGCAAGGTGCTTTAAGTAATGATCCACCACCTCTTTGGCATACGGATCGGCATCTTTATAATCGAACGCCGTCTTTCCCGTCACTTCATCCGTGCTGCCGATTTCCCACATATCGCTGTCCCGATGCGCTTCCATCGCACGTTTCGTGTCGCGAATGAGTGCCGTCGCCGACGAATACGCCTCAAAACAACCCTTTCTTCCGCAGCTGCACTGTTCGCCGTCCATCACGATCACGGAATGCCCGAGTTCTGCCCCGGCAGATCTGTTTCCTTCCAAAAGCATGCCTTCTGCAATGATTCCGGCACCCACGCCCGTGCCGAGCGTGATCATGACCATATTTTCACAGCCCTTTGCCGCACCGAATTTTGCTTCGCCGAGTGCTGCCACGTTTGCGTCGTTGGCAATTTTCACCTTCATGCCCCCCATCAACGTGGACACTTTTTCGGCAATATGGAAGTCCTTCCATTGCAGATTCCCTGCAAAAATCACGTTTCCTTCCTTGCTGTCAATCATGCCGGGAACCCCCATGCCAAGCCCCACCACGTCATCCTTGGTAAGGTGCATTGCGTCCATCAACGTATCGGCAAGCACGGCAATATTCATCGCCACTCTTTCGCCGCCCTTTTCCGTTTCCGTAGGCACTTTATCCGAATATACGATTTCCCCCGTTTCGTCCACGATGCCGCCCTTAATGAACGTACCGCCGAGATCGATCCCTACGTAATACTTCTTTTTCTTTTCCATGATCAGTTTCCTTCTCCTTCATCTTTTATTCCAACGCATACATGGTATGCTCACTTTTCTTATTTATAGATCGAACGCAACCGCCGTAACGTCGTCCGAATAATCTCCGCCGCAGAATACCTGCAACGCCGATTTGATTTTTCCGATAAAATCTTCCGCTCCGTGCGATTGCAAAAGCACGCTTTCCACACGCTCGATTCCGAACTCTTCTTTCGCCGAATTCGTGCACTCCGTCACCCCGTCCGTCATCATCACAAGCAAATCTCCTTTCTCAAAGGGCAACTGCTTTTCCTGATATTCAAAATCGGGCATCCAGTTGGAAATGGGAGGCGCCGGCGATTCGAGTTCGTGAATCCCGTACCGATTTTTCAACAAAATGGGAGCATTGTGCCCTGCCACGGCATAGCGCAACGTACCCGTTTGCTTATCGATTCGCACCGCGGAAACGGTGATATACGAACGTTCGTCCTGACTAAGTTCGTTAAATTTCCCGTTGAGCGAAAACAACGCTTTCGCCAAATCGGGTTCTTTCTTATCAAACGCTGCCTTCAAGAAGGGAGACAGCATCCCTGCCGAAATCCCTTTGCCCGATACGTCGGACAAAACGCCGTAGGTTTGCCCGTCCAGTTCGTACACCTCGGGCAAATCGCCGCCGACGCCGTATTTTGGAATGTACGCATACGCATAAGAGACGCCGCCCACACTCTTTCCCGCCGGCAACAAACGCTGCTGCACTTGTTGCGCGGAAAGGATATCCCGTTCCATCTCCGTCTGATAGGCACTTTCCGTCGTGCACAAAAAGAGCTTTCCCGTTGCGGAAGCAGGTCGTACGCAAATACGCACGGAGAGTTTATCCATATGTCCGCCTCGATCGACCTTGGTATGCAGAATTTCCTCCTGCTCCGTTTTGTCCTCCACAGCCGCACGCATCACGCGATAAAAAGCACAACCGTGACACACGACGCCGTCACCGCATTTTGCCTCCTGCGGACAGGCGAGCACCTGAGATAGGGTTCCTTTCGAAGTGCCGCTTGCAAACGAGCGCTGAAAGGCCACGTTCGTGAATTTCACACGCAGCTTATCGTCGAAAATCAACACCCCTTGCGGCATTGCATCGAGTATTTTCTTATATCTTCCGCTCGTCATCATATTTTTCTCTCACTTTGTTACGCTTTTGAGCACTCATCGAATACATGGTGCCCTTTTCAACGTTAATAGAATTTCAAGCCCTTACAAACTTTGGCTTCGAATTTATGATTTTGATACACTTCCCCGTCTAACTGAATGGGACATTTACCCTCGGGAATAAACGTCACTTTGTCCGTCTTGAAATAAGTCGTCAATGGATATTCCAATGCCTTTCCTTTCATCAATTCGATGAATGCCTTTATGATCGCGAATACGCTCCCGATACAATCGACCATCACAACGTCCAGCTGATCGTCCGTCGGATCTGCGGCAGGACAAATCTTAATACCGCCTCCGAACACCGATCCGTTACAAACCGCACAGATAAGCACGTCTTTCGTCTCCGTTTCCATGCCTTCACGTTCGATTTGCACCTTAATCCCCTTAAAGGTGAACAAGCTTTGGATCAAGCTGAAAAGATATTTCAGCTTTCCTCTCATTCTGCCACGCATACAACGCTCTAAAACATCCACGTCGATGCCCAGTCCTGCGATATTCATGCTGCGCGTGCCGCTCACGTCGATATAATTGACGGGTTGAGGGTTATTTTCAAGAATGCGCGAAATTGCCTTTTCGGGATTGAGCGGAATATTCATTCTCGACGCAAAGTCGTTTCCCGTCCCCGAAGGAACTAACCCGAGCGTACAAACGGAAGGATCATCCAACCCGTTGAGCACTTCGTTGAGCGTTCCGTCACCGCCGAGCACTATAATATTCCGCGCCCCTTCTCGAGTCAATTTGCGAGCAATATATTCGGCGTCGTGAATTCCGCCCGATTCCCACACCTGATATTCCACGTTACGTTCTTGAAGCACCCGTTCGATTACCTTCAGATTTTTATATGCTTTTCGTTTCCCGGCAACCGGATTATAAATAATATCGTACATACACAATTTTCCTTTGTAAAAATAGCGAAAAAGTTTTCCGCCGTTCTATTATATAACACTTTGCAAAGAATTGCAATTTATTTTAGGATTTGATATAATGAAAATATAAAAATTTTTTTCAGGAGTACAAAATGCGCGAGCTTTTACCCGAAAAATTAGTAATTTTGGCAAAATCTTGCCCGACCTCCCTTTACCTTGTAGGCGGAAGCGTACGAGATTATCTTGCCGATCTCACCCCGAGCATTCACGACTGGGACGTTTGCGCCCCTCTATCCGCCGAGGATTTTTCCAAACTTGCCGAGCAAAACGGCTATTTCGTACAAGCGGTCTACCGCAACACGGGTACGGTAAAATTTTCAGACGAAGAAAACGAATACGAATACGCGTCCTTCCGCTCGGACGTTTACGTGCGAGGGACACACGTTCCCGTTGAAACCTTTTTCACCGACGACATCCGCCTCGATGCCAAGCGAAGGGATTTCACCGCCAACGCCGTCTATTACGACATCGCACAAGACAAATTCGAAGATCCTTTGGGCGGCATCAACGCCATTTCCGAAAAACGACTGAGCACCGTGGACAACGCACAAAAAGTATTCGGCGAAGACGGACTTCGACTTATGCGGCTCGCTCGCCAAGGGGCACAATTAGCATTTGATCCGGATGAAAATTGTCTTCGCGGAGCAACGGAAAATGCCCGTCTCATTCAGGACATATCTCCCGAACGGGTATTTACGGAGCTGATCGCCATTCTCACTGCCGATCAAAAATGCGGAGTAGTCGGTGCGCCCTATCACGGATTTCAACTTTTGGAACAAACAGGCGTGTTACACTATATCCTACCCGAACTGACGTTGGGAAAAGGTATGGCACAACGCACCGATTTTCATAAATACGATATTTTAGAGCACTCCTTACGCGCCGTGAAATATGCGGAACGAGAAAGCACGGACGTCTCCGTTCGACTTGCCGCTCTGTTACACGACGTCGGAAAACCTTTTTGTTTTCTTCGAGACGGAAACGCATTCGATCATCCTAAGGAGGGTGCACGCATCGCACAAGATATTTTGTTCCGTCTAAAAGCGCCCAAAAAACTGATTAAACGCATACCTGCCCTTATCGAATGGCATATGTACGATTTTGACTGCAATACCAAAGAAAACAAACTTCGTCGTTTTTTCGTCTCTCATTACGACATTCTCGAAGACCTTCTCAAAGTGAAACAAGCAGACTTTTCCGCCTGCATGGACGATAGATCCGAAGCGCCTACGGTACGTCGTTGGAAAACAATACTCCACGATATGAAAGCAGAAGGCGCTCCGTTTACCGTCAAAGACCTCGCCCTTTCGGGACTCGATTTGTCAACCCTCGATATTCCGAAAAATCAATATTCCGCCGTACTTGAAAAGCTTCTTCTCCACGCCTGTTGCAATCCAAAAGACAATCAAAAAGACAGATTGTTAAAACTTGCTAAGGGATTTTCAAATTCTCTATAATATCCTGCCTTCCGTTACCTATGACGGAAGGTTTTTTACGGTCTTTCCCATCCTAAGCTGCATTCCACCGCTCGATGCCATTTTTTAAGTTTCTCCGCGCGCGTTTTCTCATCCATTTCGGGAAAATAACGCCGATCGATTTCTTGCGATTTCGCAAGTTGTTTTTGCTCGTTCCAAAGCCCTACGGTCAGTCCTGCAAGACGAGCCACACCGAGCGCCGTCGTTTCGTGACAGGTAGGCTTAATGACTTCTGCGCCCAAAATATCCGCTTGAACTTGCATCAAAAATTCATCCCTCGAAGCCCCTCCGTCCACCTTCAAACTTCTCAAAGGTAACCCCGTATCTCGCTCCATCGCCGAAACAAGATCCGCCGACTGGAAAGCGATGGATTCCTGCGCCGCCCGTATAATATGCTCTCGCTTCGTTCCGCGCGTGATGCCGACAATCGTTCCTCGTGCATACATATCCCAGTAAGGTGCGCCTATGCCCGTAAACGCAGGCACGATATATACCCCGCCCGTATCGGGCACCTTCCGTGCATAATATTCCGCGTCTCGACTCTCGGTGAAGAAACGAAGTTCGTCGCGAAGCCATTGAATCACCGCGCCGCCGATAAACACACTCCCTTCGAGTGCATACTGCGGTTTTTGTCCGCATACGGTAGCCGCCAACGTAGTCAAAAGTCCGTTTTGACTGTTCGGACGAGTTTCCCCTGCGTTCATCAACAGGAAACACCCCGTGCCGTACGTATTCTTACCCTCTCCTTTTTCGAAACAACCTTGTCCGAAAAGAGCGGCTTGTTGATCTCCCGCAATCCCCGCGATCGGAATTTCCTCGCCGTCCACGTTTGCATATCCGAAGATGTCTCCCGAACTTTTCACTTCGGGCAACATCGAACGAGGAATTCGGAAGAGTTTCAACAGCTCCTCATCCCATTCCAAGCTGTCAATATTAAAAAGCATGGTACGAGAAGCGTTCGTCCTGTCCGTGACGTGGCTTTTCCCGCCCGTTAATTTCCAAACAAGCCAGGTATCCACCGTACCGAACAAAAGCTCCCCTCGCTCCGCACGCTCGCGAGCGCCTTCGACGTGATCGAGAATCCACGCAATTTTGCTCGCAGAAAAATATGCGTCGGGGATCAGCCCCGTTTTCTTTCGTATCCACTCTCCGTGAGAAGCTTTGAGTCCGTCTATCATATCTGCCGTGCGTCGACATTGCCAAACGATGGCGTTATATACGGGTTTCCCCGTATTCTTATCCCAAACGACCGTCGTCTCTCGCTGATTCGTAATCCCGATGGCGACGATATCCTTCGCCGCTACACCGCTCTTCGCGAAAAGTTCCATCATCACGCCATACTGGCTCGCCCAAATATCCAAGGGATCATGTTCCACCCATCCTTCCTCGGGATAGATCTGAGGAAATTCACGGCTCATAATCGCCGTGATTTTTTCCTGCTCGTTCACAAGTGCCACTCTGGAAGACGTCGTGCCCTGATCTAATGCAATTACATATTTCATCTCACACCTGCTCGCCTTCTTGCTCGTTATACGACGCACTCCCTGTATTTTGTTCCACGGCTTCCTCCGTATTCGCCTTGTCCGCTCCCCTTTTCTTTTTACAAACGTACCACATGCAAAAATAAGCACTACCCGCAATCGCCATACAGATTGCCACGAGCTGGGAAGGTGTCAAAAAGGAAACGATTGTTGCCCCTCGATCGTCCGTGCGTGCATATTCGATAAAAAATCTCCATATACCGTATGCGACGGTATAAACGGGCAATAAAGGGAATCTTCCCGTGTTTTCCTTACCGAATTTCTTGAAAAACAACCAAAACATCCCACCCGCCAAAGCAAATAAGAACAAGGATTCAAACAACTGCACGGGTACAAACTTTGCAAACAGCAAAGTACCGTCTGAGGCAACCCCGTAACACATCGAGATCCCGTACCACGCCTCCGTTTCCGCCCCGTGACAACAACCTGCCGTTAAACACCCGATTCTTCCGATCGCGTGCGCCAAGGGAATCAAACAAGCGGCAATATCCGCCACCCCGCCGAAACATTGAACGGGCTCGTTCGATTTGCAGATCGCTTTTCCCAAAACAAACCATACGAGAAGAAATCCGATAACGCCGAAAATAATGCCGCCGTAAAAGGTCATGCCCGTATTGGCATTAATCACGAAGACACCCGTTTCAATCGCGTTGTAAACCGCCTGAAAAAAGATGGCACCGAAAAATCCAAGCCCTACCCCGCCGACAATGGCGAAGATCAATACGCTTTGCAATTTCGTGGAAAAACCACGATAGATCCCCATGCGATCTGCCATAAACAACACAAGCACCACTGCCACAGTCAGGCAAATATCGTACAAATTCATTCCGAAAATCACTTCGTAAGGATACATACCGCATTCCTCTCTCTATAAAATACTCTTTAACCATTATACCTGAATCTCCCCTATTTGTCAATACTTACAAAAAAAATTTCACACGTTTTCCTCTTTTTCTCGCAAATAAATAGACTTTTTCACAAATAAATGCTATAATCATAACAAGATGCATACAATACCGTAGTGCGCATAAAAATTCAACAATACGTTTGCCGCGTTTGGCAGAGCACGGAGTCAATTATGGATATCGTTGAACTTTTGAAAATTATCTTTTTAGGAATCGTGGAAGGGATCACCGAATGGCTACCCGTTTCCAGCACGGGGCACATGCTCCTCATCGACACCTTTTTAAATTTGCAAGCACGCGAGGAATTTAAGGAGATGTTCTTCGTCGTCATTCAGCTCGGCGCTATTCTCGCCGTCATCGTCGCATTTTGGAAAAAACTACTCCCGTGGCACGTCGAAAAAGGCGAACGAACCAAGCTCGTCACAGACATGGGTATCATGCGCTTGTGGGGAAAGGTGATCGTCGGTTGTCTGCCCGCGGCGGTGATCGGTTTGCTCTTCGACGATCTTTTAGAAACATATCTGCATACGCCGCTCGTCATCGCGCTTATGCTCATCCTCTACGGCGTGGCGTTTATCGCGGTGGAAAACGCAAATAAAAACAAAACCTTTCTCACGCAAACGACCGATCAAATCACCTATAAACAAGCGTTGATCATCGGTGCATTTCAAGTTCTTGCACTCATCCCCGGGACCTCCCGTTCGGGGGCAACCATTTTGGGGGCGTTGCTTCTCGGCATCGCCCGACCCGCCGGCGCAGAATTCACCTTCTTTCTCGCCATTCCCGTCATGTTTGGGGCAAGTGCGCTCAAACTCTTCAAATTCTTTCTCGAAGGAAGCGGTTTTATGGGGGCCGAAATTTGGTATCTTCTCATCGGCGCACTCGTAGCGTTCTTCGTCTCCCTGTTCGTGATTAAATTCTTGATGTCCTTCATTAAAAAACATAATTTCAAAGTGTTCGGTTGGTATCGTATTCTCCTTGGTGTAGCTGTCATCGCATACCTGGTGATTCCATCTCTCTTATAACCCCTTTGTCATTACTCGCATTACAACGCACGCCCGCAAGTCCAACGACTTACGGGCGTTTTTTCATAACGTTTTTTATCCTTCTTGAACAGCCTCCTGCAAAAGCGCACCGATCGAGGAAAATTCCGACGGCTTGATTTTCTCCTCTTCCCGATCGTAAGTAAACAGTCCGTTCACCTCGTCTTCCACGTCGGAAATTTGCGTGTAGATCGTGGCACACACGCCTGCCTTCGCCGCCGGCACAATCTCATGCAAATACACATTCCGCAATCGTTCGACGTAAGCCTCCCTTGTCTCACAAGCGCCGTACCCGTACGTCTGCGAAGAATTGAAAACATGATCCTTCACGCAATAGGTATACCCTCCGAACTCGGAAATAACCAAAGGTCGTTTGGTTTTTATCGCCTTTACCTTTCTGAAATAGACATGTCGACTTTCCACGTCGGACATCCCTCCCTGAAACCAACCGGAGGTAGAATCAATAAACCTCGTATCGTCCAGTTCCTTCAAGAGCTTGTATGCTTTCGTACTCTCAAATTGTCCCCAACCTTCATTAAAAATTGTCCATAAACAAATACATGGATGGCATTTAAGCAACCCTACCGTCTCTTTCATACCGGTCAAAAAAGCCTTGCGCATCTGCTTATTTCGATGTATGAATTTATCCGGTTTCCAAATGAATCCGACCGTCGGTAAAACGGTGTCACGCACATATTTATAATCACCGTTATTCACCATATCTTGCCAAACGATCATCCCCAAACGATCACACTCGGCGTAAAAAATCTGCGGTTCCACCTTAATATGCTTTCGAAGGGTGTTAAACCCGAGTGCCTTAACACGCAGAATTTCTTCCGTATACCCCTCCGGCGAAGCAGGAAGAAAAAGTCCGTCGCTAAAATATCCTTGATCGAGCAGTCCGTGAAAAAAATAAGGTTTTCCGTTCAAACACATACGTTTGACACCGTTCACGTCCTCCACCGTCAAAGTTCGTGCAGCAAAATAACTGTCCACCCGATCCTCATCCGTTTCCACGCTGTAATAATACAGATAGGGATTTTCAGGACTCCAAAGCATAAGCGATTCGAGCGTAAACGCAAACACTCCGTCTTGCGTTTCTCCTACAATTTCTCCTTTCGGCGTTTGTATCTTCACCCGTGCTTGCTCCACGCCTTGCACGCTAATTTTCAAGAAAAAGCCGCACAGAGTTGCGTTGACGTTTTGAATATATCGAGCAGGCACGCTTTCCATCCAGACTGATTGCCAAATCCCCGTCACGGGTGTATACCACATGCCGCCACGATCCTTGCGCTGTTTTCCATAGGGCAAAACACGCTTGGAAAGGCGATCCTCCACTTCCACTTTCAGCTCGTTTTCCTCTTGCAAATACTCGGTAAGTTCCACACTGAAAGGCGCATATCCTCCCACGTGTTCCGTCAAAAACTTTCCGTTAAAATAGACGCGTGCAATTTGATCGACTGCGCCGAAATGGAGCAAAACACGCTCTTTACGAAAATTCTCGGGCAAGACAAACTTCTTGACATAGACAAGGGTACTCCCCTCCTCATATATGCGACCTATACCCGAAAGAACGCTCTCCGGGACGAATGGAAGGAGGATTTCTTGTTTTTCCTTCTCTTTCCCTTTTATGTACAATTCCCATTTCCCGTTCAGACAAAAAAAGGAATTCCTCTTCATCATGGGACGAGGATATACGTTCCACGGAATCTCAGGCAACTTTTTGCCGTACTTGGAAATCAAAATTTGAAAATCATTTTTAGTGTTTTGTCTCATACCTACCCCCTTCTTTTGTACGTCAAGACGATTCGATGTATTTCTCCTTTCATCCTTTCCATTATATCATACTCTTCCTCGAAATACAATCCTTTTCGACAACTTTTCTTTCTTCGATTTTTTACAACTTTTTCAAAGGACATAATAATAATCATCCACGTGCATAGCACGTGGTTTTTATTTTTCGGGCATAGCCCTT
>CAZRAS010000016.1:0-10119 GCA_964598045.1 uncultured Clostridia bacterium
GCGCAAGCATGAGATCTTTGGCAGTGACCAAACCCAACAGTTTGTTGGTGGGATCGATGACGTAACAAGTATAAATGGTTTCTTTATCGATTGCCGTGCGGCGAATGCGTTCAAACGCGTCTTCCACCGTCATATCGGGGCGTAAAGCCACGAATTCGATTGTCATGATGCTGCCGGCACTGTCTTTCGGATATCGTAAAATTTGGTTAATATAGGCACGTGTTTCTACGTCGCTTTGCGCAAGTACGCGCTTGACCACGCTTGCCGGCATCTCTTCAAGCAAGTCTACGGTGTCGTCGAGGAAGAGCTCGTCAAGAACGGCTTTCAATTCTCGGTCGTTGATTTTGCTCAGCAATCGTGCCCCCACATCCGTGTCCATTTCTACGAAAGTTTCTGCGGCGAGGTCTTTGGGCAGAAGTCGGAAAAGGATGAGCAGGTCGGTGTCGTTCTCCGTTTCCTCGAATACCTCTGCAAGGTCGATGGCGTTCATGGAAGCGAGCAGGGGCTTTAATACGGGATAGTTTCGATCTTGCAAAAGCATCATAATTTCATCGAGCTCCGCAATGCGTCGCACAAGTGCCTCGGGCATATCTTCGATGATTTCAACCGTATCGTCTACGGAGACTTCGTCCATGACTTTTTCAAGCTCGTCGTCGTGTAAACCGCCGATAATTTTCTGCTGCAAAGATTTATCGAGCAGAACGAGTACGTCGGCAAGCAAGACGCTGTCGAGTACCTGACAAAAGGGGACGAGTAAGCTTTCGTTCGATCGGGTAAGTTCGTTCAAAACTTCGGCGAGTGCTTGCGGGGAGTATTTTTCCACTCTTTCCGCACATTCGTCGAAGCGTTTGGTTTTTAATAAGTCAAAAAGTTCTTTGTCCATAATAATCTACCTCCACGGTCGCTTTTTTGGGGTAGCGTAAGATCTGGTTACAGTAACTTTACGGCGAAACGATCCGCAGTAAATAACGTAGCGGGGTTACGCTTGGGGGATGATCCGACATGAAGATCGTTCCTCCTTGTTACAATGATTGCATACATGGTATGCTCATTTTATAAGAATAGGGATTATTCCTCCGAATCTTTCCACTTGTGTAAAATAAGATAATCGACGAGAATGAGGATGGTTCCGAATCCTAAAATGAGATATACCATACGCCATACGCCGTCGACGTCCGTTTCCGTGTCGCCGTTTATCACCGTTTCGGATTGAGGTGTTCTCCCGTCGAAAGCGGTGATATAGGATTTCGGCACGTATCCGATTTTTACCGTTCCGTTTTCGTCCGTGATGCTGATTTCGTAATACGCGTGATCGAGTTTCATCACTTCGCCGAGCAGTGAAACTTTTTCCCCTCCGTTCAACGTTCCCAAGGTCAATGCGTCGTGTATATAGGGGAACTTATAGAGAGAAACGTCGTTGGTGAGATAGCCGCTCGTCGGGGTTTCGTAGTTTGTTTTATACAGATCCTGCGTGAGCGGTTCGCAAGACGTAGTCAACACAAGACAGGTTTTAAATTCGCCTGTGCGTTGTTTGGCGATGGCAACGAGGGTATAGTCACCTTCTTCGCCGAGTTTGAGTGCCGTCTGCATTTCCTGCGTGCGTTCGAAAGCGACGTAGGGGAATTGCGTGGAATCTTGCAACGAGGTGACGTCAAATTCGATAAGGATGGAGTCTATCGCCACGTTGACGACCTCAAAATCTCGATGGGTTTCGCCGAAAATCAATTCTGCCGCGTTGCCCACGGGAATGGGGTTGACCGCAGGAATTTTCAGTTCATCCGTTTTCACGATATAATCTCCCTCGTAGAGAAGATAGGTAAACTCCGTGTCCAAGCCGAAAGCAAAGCTTGTCAAGGAGGGAGAATCGTCGTTGACAAGATGATAATTTGGCGTGTAGGAAGACTTCAACTCGTACATACCCCTTTCATTTTGCGAATATTCATAAATCGTTCCGTCTACGAGCGCATAGAGAGCGGTCTCGTAATCGACGGAAATCTTTTGCGGCGCTTGTAAGCCTTCAAGCACTTTCTGCCCGCGCGCGTCTGCGCTTAACAGTTCTTTTTCCGTGTAACGGTACGTCGTGTCGTCGTCGTAAGAGATATACAGGCTGCCGTATACGTCGGCGGTGAAGGCAACGGCGCGCAAGGTCTGGGTATTTTTTTGCGTTTTGGTCCAGGTCCAGTCACCGCTTTCCTTGCTCAACGTGTAGCAATAATTGTTTTCGGTGAGGAGATAGTATCGTCCGTAAACGCTTGCCGTTCCGACAATTTTGCCTTCGATTGCTTGGCTTTCCGTGCTCACGGTAAGCAAGGCGTCTCCGTAGGAGCGTTTTGCAAGGCTGTATACGATTGCTTCCGTGGAGGAGGAGACGAGCAACGTGGTTTGGTACGATTCGAGGTAGGGATCTTCGAGTTCGGTGCGGATGTCTGTGCCAAACGTTTGAGATTCCGTATCGTAGACGGCGATTCGTCCGTTGTCGTCGTCGGCGATGAAAAGTTTGTCCCCGTTTAGCGTGAGCTCGCTTGCACCGTTTAAACGGTTGACGGAAGAGGAGGAAGCGCTGATTTCATAATCGGTAAAGCAAGCGTTTTCGACGGAGTAGTGACGAATGATGTTGTCACGTACGGCATATACGTTTCCGTTGAATGAAGAGATGGAAACGTAGTCCTCTTGAGCACTCGTAATCGGCGTGACTTTTGAAATATCGTCTTTGCTCGAAAGATCGGTGACGTTGTAGCTGAAAAAATCGCCGCTTTGAGTTACGAAACATAAGAGATTATTGGCAACGGTGAGTGCACGAAGTTTTTCGTTTACGTTGGTGATTCGCGTCAAACCGTACGTTTGAAGATTGATTGCATACACGGTATAGCCGTTTGCCGTGGTATCACTCTCGGTTACGCAGTATAGCCCGTCCTTTCCGAAGGCAAGCGGACTTTCGCTTTGTAGGGGCGTTTGCAGAGAAACTTCCCCCAAAGGGGTGTTTGCGGAGAGCGAATAGAACTTTAATGCGTTCAAGCTCGTATAATAACACAGCACGTCGCCTTCGATGGCGAAGAGTCCTTTGCAACTGATGGAAAGGGAGGTGGCGGACTCGCCCTTTTTCAAGTCTTCCGGAGAAAACTTGTACAATTTCAATTCGGAAACAAAATAAAGATTGCCGCTTCCGTCAAATGCAACCTTTTGAATGGGGGCGGTATGCTCGTATTGACGATAGACGTTATCTGTTTTGTCGAATACGTAGATCGTGTTTCCGTCTGCAACGGCAAGGTAACCTTGGGTTGCGGCAACGTCGCAAGGAGTGTTCAAGTCCAGATATTGTTCGTACGAGTTCGGCGTGACGAGCTCTGCGGTTATGCCGTTTTCCTCAGCAAAAACGGAATGCGTTTGAGCGCAAGAAAGCACCCCTTCCGTTGAACAAAAAGTGGTAAAAACGAGCGTCCATAAAATTGTAGCAGTGATTTTTTTCATACATCATCATTATACCACGATAACGCGAGAAAAGTCAATAAGAATAATTAAAAAAGTAGCACTACGGCGTGTTTTTGTTCGAGAAGATTTCGGAAACTGAGATTTTACGGATTTTAGCGGAGTGAATGTGAATAGGTAGCGAGGTTTTTTTCATGCAAAATAACCGAAATTCTCCGCGTTTTGGAAAAATTCGGCACATAATAGGCGTACGTATGTCATAATTTAACAATTAAATTCATTTTAATACAAACAAATGTTTGTGTTTTTATACAAAAAAGTGAAAGTCAGAGCTTGCAAAAATAGCAAACGGGTGGCATAATAGGCACATCAACACCCGCGGCGGAGTCGTTTTCCAAGGAGGGGAGAGGATTGAAATACACGAACATAGGTTCATAGAGAGGTGATTATTGTTGGAGAATTACACAAAGGCAGTGTTGCGCACCTATCCGTTTTTATCGATGATGCAAACGACATATGAGCAACACATCAAGAACAGGGCATTGTTGTCTTGTGACGGGCGTATGAATACGGAGGCGTTGGCGGAGTACCTTGCGAAGGAAATTCTCCATAAACGATGCCTTGCCTGGTTGGAGGAAGTGATCGGAGAAACGCTGCTTCGGTTGAGCGAAGCGGAACGGATTTTGGTGCGTGTTCATTTTTTCGGGGAGAAAAAAGGGACGGAAAATACGAAGATCGAGCGCTGGAGCGACTCTAAGCGGCTTCGCGTGCAAGCTCGGTGTTTTCAGCGGTTGGAAGCGATGCTTCATCGATCCGGGTTGACGAAAAAATACTTCGACGAGGAACTGGTACATATTGAAATTATTCGCAAAATGTACAAACGCGTAGAGCGAGAAGAAAGAAAGACGGAAGGTCGAGAAGAAAAATTCGGGACGAAGAGTGCCGCGAAAAAGGAAGCGGCGTTGGCAATATGATGCTGCGTATTATTTTCGAGTAGTGTGTAAATTCATTGAATCATTGTGCTTTATGTGGTATCGCAAACGAGTTTTTGCCGTTAGTCTTCTATATCGAAGGTGGGCTTTTTGGAAGGTTTCAGAATAAAGGCAGCCAGCACCGGAACCAAAAGACAAATGACGATTAAAATGGCAATTTGCATGGGAGACGTCGTGTCGACCGGCTCTTCGGGGATTTCGCTCAAGGGGGGAGACAAAGACGCCAAATAGCTTGCGTACTCCGTGTTCGAGTCGTAGGAAAGTCCGTTCGGTTTTGGGATATACCCGAAATCCTCGCCGCGCAATACGTAACAATAGGTTTCCGATCCTACGCGATAATCTCCGTAATATACGCAGGAGAGGGTGATTTGCGTCAGAAAGGAGGAATTTCCCGTTTGAGCGTCCTCGATCGTGTATTGTACGTCGAATACGTAATATAAGTAGGGGCGGACGGGGACGTAGTCTACAAAGGTAAGTTCTTCCGTTCGTGCGTATCCGACGAGCCGTTGCGCAGCGCTCTCGTTGCGTTGGTATTCCACCTTGCAAAAGGAGGAGCCGTATTCCATCAGACGTACGTAATAACTTTGGGGCAACAGAAATAGACCTTTGCGTTCATCGGGTGAGGAATAGAAAAAGACGTCATCCGATAGAATGCAGGCGTAATCACCGACGGAAGGAAGGGAGGATTCCGTTTCCGCCTTAGCAAGTACAGGGCACGAAAATAGGCTTGCGCATAAAGATAGGACGAGCAAGACACATGATATTATGTATTTGTATAAGGGCGTTCGCGCCCGATTTAGTAAGTACCGCATATGTACTACCATTATAATGCTAAGGCAGGGGGGAGATTTTGACGTTTTGACGGAAAGTTTGAAAGAAATTGTAGAAAGATTGCGCCGTGTGGAAATGGAGCAGAAAAAACGCAGGGAAAGTCCGCTTGCTACCTATAACACGGGGGAGAATAAACACGAGAAACAACTTGCATTTCATCGTTGTCCAAAGCGTAATCGTTGGGTGTTCGGAGGGAATAGATCGGGCAAGACGGAATGCGGGGCAGTGGAATGCGTATATATGGCGAGAGGAATTCATCCCTATCGGCAAAATCGCAAAAACGTTTGCGGATGGGTCGTGTCTCTTTCTCAACAGGTTCAGCGAGATGTGGCGCAAAGGAAGATTTTGCATTATCTGCGGTCGGACTGGATCGAGGACATTGTGATGATCAGCGGCAGAAAGGATGCACCCGAGCATGGCGTCATCGACTTTATTCGTGTGAAAAACGTGATGGGAGGTTCGTCCGTAATCGGATTTAAAAGTTGCGATCAGGGCAGAGAAAAATTTCAAGGAACCTCTCTCGATTTCGTTTGGTTCGACGAGGAACCGACAGAGGATATCTATGCGGAATGTCGGATGCGCGTGTTGGATCGAAAGGGGGATTTGTTCGGCACGATGACCCCCCTCAAAGGCTTGACGTTCGTGTATAACGAGATTTTTCTCAATCGCAGAAAGGATCCGGAGGTTTGGTATGAATTTATGGAATGGAGCGACAATCCATACCTGGACAAAGGAGAAGTGGAAGTGTTGGCAAACAGCATGGACGAGAATCTTTTGCAGGCACGGCGATACGGGAGGTTTACGACGGCGGCGGCAGGACTTGTCTATCCTGAATTTGACGAGCGTGTACATGTCATAGAGCCGTTTGCTTTGCCCAAGGAATGGCAGGACAATATATCTATCGATCCCGGGTTGAATAATCCGCTGTCGGCACACTGGTACGCGGTGGATTTTGACGACAACGTGTACGTTGTTTACGAGCATTATGAGGCGGGACGGGATATTGATTACCATGCCGACGCCATCAAAAAGATTTGTCAAAAGCTCGATTGGCATACCGACAGCCGAGGTCGTATTTGTGCACTTATCGACAGTGCGGCGAAACAACGGACATTAGGCTCTGTGAAGAGTGTGGCGGAATTGTTTTATGAACGGGATATTCTCGTTAATCCGAACGTGGAAAAGGATTTATTTTCGGGGATTGCAAGGGTGAAGAGTTATTTAAAACGGGATAACGGGCAACCTAATCTCTATATCTTCAACAATTGCGTGAATTTAATCGGCGAATTGAAGGGATATTACTGGGGAAGCGGGGACGTACCGAGAAAGGTAAACGATCACAGCTTGGACGAAATGCGTTACTATTTGATGACGAGGCCGAAAAATACGCCGAATACGATCAAAACGGAAATACAAAAGGACAAGGAGAGACTGGCGAGAAAGTTGAGAAGAAAAAGGAGAGAAATATAAAATGGGAGGGGCATGTATGAGATGAGTGATGGAATGAAGAAGATGAAGACGGCGTGTGGGGATCGAGGGCGGGCGAAAAAACAGACAGATAAAAACGAACGGTTGGAGGATGCGCTTTTGAAGGTGGCGCTTGGGTATCAAGTGGCGGAAGTGACGGAAGAATTTTCGGAGGTGGACGGGCAGTTGAAGCTTACCAAACGCAAAAAGACCAAAAAGGACGTTCCCCCCGATTTGAAAGCGGTACAACTTTTGCTGTCCGCTAAGGGGGTGGGGGAATTGTCGGATTGGACAGACGAGCAATTGGAAGAGGAAAGACAGAGACTGTTAAAAGAAATAAAGGGGCAGGTACGTAATGACTGTGAAAAATGAGGAGAAAATGGCATGAAAGAATACGATGTAAAACTGACCAAGGATACTCTGGCGCAACAAAAGGAACGGGAAAACGCGCGTGTCGCTGCGGAAGTGACGGCTGATTTTGAAGAGCGGCGTGAGAAGAGACGTTCGATTGAGAGTGGCTGGATCCTCAATATTAACTTTTTAAGCGGCAATCAGTATTGTGACGTCTCTCCATTCGGGGACGTCGTCGAAGAAGATCCGCAATTTTACTGGCAGTCCCGACGGGTGTTCAATCACATTGCGCCTACGGTTGAATCCCGTATCGCCAAGCTCGAACATATGAGACCGAAATTGACGGTGCGCGCATTTTCGGATGAGGACGGAGACGTGAAGGCGGCGCAACTCGCGACGGGGATCTTGCGTTACGTACAGGATAGAATCGGGTTGCAGGAGCTTGCTTCTCGCGCAACGACTTGGTCCGAAACGTGCGGATCTTCCTTTTTTAAGGTGGACTGGAACGCGCAAGGCGGCAGGCAGGTAGGCGTTGACGAGGAAAATCAACCGATTTACGAAGGGGAAGTGCGCATCAGCGTCGTGCCGCCGTTTGAGATCTTTCCCGATCGTCTGGACGTGGAAGATTTTGAAGACGTACGCAGCGTCATTCATGCGCGAGCGGTGCCTGTTTCTTACATCGAGGAGAGATTCGGCGTGGCGTTGACAGGGAGAACGATTTCGGGTATGGGGCAGTATAGCGAGCCTTCTACGGCGAAACTTCCTTATCAAAAGGTAGGAATGAACTTTACCGACGTCGAAGATGCGGAAATGCTCATTGAAAGGTATACTCGTCCGAGTGTAGATACGCCGCAAGGAAAGCTGGAGATTGTGGCAGGCGGAAAACTTTTGTATTCGGACGTGTTGCCCTTCGTGAACGGGGAGCGCAACGAACGTGGATTTCCTTTCGTAAAACAGGATTGCTTGCGATTGCCGGGCGCGTTCTTCGGGATGAGTATTATCGATCGGCTGATCCCCGTGCAACGGGCGTACAACGCGGTGAAAAATCGTAAGTATGAGTTTTTGAATAGGCTTTCTATGGGGGTGCTGACGGTGGAAGACGGTTCGATCGATACGGACGAGCTTTCCGAGGAGGGTTTATTGCCAGGAAAAGTGCTTGTGTATCGGCAGGGCGGAAAGCCGCCCGAAATGTTGGATTGCGGCAGTATTCCAAGTGATTTTCAGACAGAAGAGGAGCTTTTGGAAAATGAATTTGCTAAAATATCCGGCGTGAGCGATTTGGCGAAGGACTCTACGCCCATGCGCGTGACGAGTGCAACCGGGTTGCAATTGTTGCTTTCTCAGGACGAGTCGAGATTGTCGGCGACGGTGAAGAGTATTGAACGGGCGTTGAAAGAGGTCGGCAGACAAATTTTACGATTGTATCGGCAGTTTGCCGGCACGGCAAGGCTCATGACGCTCACGGGGGAGAATAAAAAATCGCAGGTGTACTATTTCAATGCCTCCGGGCTTGACGTCAACGCTTTACAGTTTGAATCCAAAGAGACGATTTCGCCTGCGGAAAAGAAAAATACTTTGCTAAGTTTGTACGAGTCGGGCTTGCTTACCGACGAACATGGGAATTTGACGCAAGAAAACAAAAATCGAATTTTGGAGGCGTTCGGGTTCGGAAGTTATGAAAACGCAAGGGATATTTCCGCGCTTCATATCGCGAAGGCCGGAGAGGAAAATCTCGACATGAAGAAGGGGGAAGTTTCGCCCGACGTGTATGACGACCATTCGCTACATATCACCGAACATATTCGTTTTTTGTTGTCCGAAGATTTCAAGCGGTGTCGCGATAAGGAAGAGATGAAAGGGAGATTTTTGTCCCATTTGGAAGCGCATAAACAATTATTAAAGAAAGAAAAAGCAGGGGAAGCTGTGGAAAAATAAGGAGGAATGTAGATGAAAGAAGAGGAGAACGTTTACGAAGAAACCACGCGGTCGGAGGACACAACAGCGGTTGAAGGGGAGAAAACCTCGACGGTACCGAGTAAGTTTAAGGACGTAGACGCCCTGGCGAGGGCGTACAGCTCGCTGCAGGCGGAATTTACGAGACGAAGCCAAAAGCTGAAAGAGTTGGAAAAGAGGTTGGAGAATTTTGAGGGGGAAGGGCGCGACGCGCGTTTGGGGGCGGAAAAGCTCCGTGGAAAGGCAAAGGCACGCCGAGAAGAGGAAAAGCAGTTTGATAAATTTATGGCGGAAACGGTGGGCGTCGAGCTGCGAGAATCCGATTTCGATCAAACTTCTCAAAACCAAGCTTTGGCGGATTATCCCTCGAAAGAAGATTCCAAAGAAATGCAAAGTTTACAGGACGAAGATACCATGTCTGCGGCGAACGTTTCTTTGGGGGCGGAATCTGCTCGAAAGGATGAGCATGAAAGGACGGGGAAAGTCGTATCGGAAGACGGGACAAAAACGGATCGTCTTTACGAGCAGGTATGTCGTGACGAAGAGGTGCGTCTGAAAATCATCGGCGAATATCTTGCGTCGATCGGAAAATCGGGCGCGCCGCTTATGACGGGCGGAGCGGGGGTGTTGGCGACTCCACCTCAAAAACCGAAGAATATTTCGGAGGCCGGAAATATGGCTTTGTCGTATTTCAAAAAGACGAAAACTAAGTAAACGCCAATAAAAAGAATAGGAGATTTATGATTTATGGTAACACTTGAAACAGCAGATAACGTATTAAAATCTTTTTATCTCGATGCGGTGACGGATGCACTCAACGTGAAAATTAATCCTTTGCTTGCGAGAATTAAGCGTACCACCGCAAACGTGGTGGGGAAGGACGTGAAAAAAGCGGTGCGCGTAGGTATCAACGGCGGTTTTGGTGCGGGATCGGAAACGGGCGATCTTCCTACAGCCGGCGAAAACGAATACGTGCAGTTCGTGGCAACTTTGAAAAATTTATACGGTACGATTGAAATTTCCGATAAGGCGCTTCGCGCGTCGGCAAACAGCGAGGGTTCCTTCGTCAATTTGCTTAACGACGAAATGGATTCGCTTG
>CAZRAS010000017.1:0-10034 GCA_964598045.1 uncultured Clostridia bacterium
GCGCAGCGTTCGGGACGCTGAGGTCGTGGGTTCGAACCCCGTCGCCTCGACCAAACACCTTCCTACCATTAAGGCAGGAAGGTGTTTTTTTGTGGGTTCGCGCGAGCGTAGCGACACTTTGGCGTATGCCAACCTTACATCGCTTCAATCCTCTATTTCATCAAACAACGGATCGTCAAAAAATTCCTTAAGCGTAATGCCTAAGGTTGCCACTATTTGATAAATCGTATCCAATTTCACCGTTTGATATTTCCCGTCTACCGTTACGGAAATTGTAGAACGCGGAATCCCACCGTTTTTATACAATTGATACTGTGTCATGTTCCGTTCTGCCAACAAATTTTTCACCCTTTTCCCTACCGCTACAGATAATCTCATAATCACCCTCCATACGTTTACCGCAATAAACGTTCATTACAATAATTATAGTTTGTGCAACTCAAATTTTAGTTTATTGTGATAAACGCTTTCATTTTTTAGTTTATTGTGATAAACTATATAGGGAGGCGGCTTATGATTATTACTTTTTGCGGACACTCTAACTATTCTTTCGACGACAACGTAAGAGAAAAATTAAAAAAATTCCTTCTTCTACAAGTAAGAAAAAATCCCTCCTGTAAGTTTTATCTGGGAGGGTATGGAAATTTTGACAAGCTCTGCCTGCACCTCTTACAAGAAATTAAAATTGACTTTCCTACTATCGAACTAATATTTATTACGCCCTATCTCGACAAAAACTACAGCAAGCTGGAAAACGCAAAAAAATACTATGACAGCATTCTCTATCCGCCGATAGAAAATATCCCGAAGAAGTTTTGTATTGTAAAAAGGAACGAATGGATGGTGAACGAAGCCGATTTGGTGATTGCTTTCGTACAAAATTCTTGGGGCGGCGCCGCAAAAACGCTAAACTATGCAAAACGCAAAAAAGTCCCTTTTTACAATCTTGCCAAACCGACGTAACCTCCTGTATTCTTACTTTTTTCTATTAAATGGTCTCGATTTTCTTTCCCATTGTACATTTTTCGTAAAAATATGGTATAATGGTTTAAACGATTAAACCAAGGCGGTGACAACTTGCAAGAGATTCAAAAATTAGCAGAAGAATTTAAAGCGTGCCAAAAAATATTGTTGGCGTTCGGAGACGAAAATCGTCAACATTTGATTCTTGAAATGATGCAGATGGGCAAATGTGACGGCGTTCGCGTCGGAGCAATTACCGAGCGTACAAACTTATCCCGTCCTGCCGTATCCCATCACCTTAGAATCCTTAAAGACGCAGGGCTGATTGCAATGCGCCGAGAAGGCACAAAAAATTATTACTATTTCGATGCAGACAGCGAAGCAATGACGAAACTATTGCAAATGCTCAACGACGCCAAGGTAGTCATGGAAAATTTACCCGATCGAACGGGGAAGGAGTAAACAACAATGGAAATTATCGAAGCAATCAAAGAAAGACACAGCGTTCGTCAATACACGAGCGAAAAAATCGAAGCAACTATTCTCGCAGCATTACAGGCGGAAATAGATACTTGCAACCAAGAAGGCGGTTTACACATTCAGCTCGTTACGGACGAACCAAAAGCGTTTGACGGTTTTATGGCGCATTACGGAAATTTCAGCGGCGTCACCAATTATATCGCACTCATCGGAAAGAAGAGCGACAAACTCGATGAACTTTGCGGTTACTACGGAGAACGCCTCGTTCTCAAAGCGCAACAACTCGGTTTGAATTCTTGCTGGGTCGCAATGACTTACAAAAAGATCCCGAGCGCTTTCACAATTGAAAAAGGCGAAAAGCTCACCGTAGTGATCTCCCTCGGCTATGGTAAACGCAGGGCGTCGAGCATAAGAGCAAAAACCCCGAACAGGTCAGCAATCTCGACGCAAACTCTCCGGAATGGTTCAAAAAAGGAATTGAAAGTGCGCTTCTCGCCCCCACGGCAATGAATCAACAAAAATTCACGTTTACGTATGCCGACGGCAAGGTTACCGCAAAAGCAGGCATGGGATTTTATTCTAAAATCGACCTCGGCATCGTGAAATATCATTTTGAAGTTGCTTCGGGAAGAAAACTCGGATAGAAACGTTGACGAAGTTCTGAACGGATACGCACGTACCGGATCTCGATTTACAAAACGCAGGTTACTTCCTATTTTTTAACGCATATGAACAGCCGCCCCTTTCAAGCTGTGAAAGGGGCGGCTTATTTTACGTTCAACGCAGACATGGTATCACTGTTTTATATTTTCATATTTTAAGGAATCAGTGCAAACAGCTTTATGACAAACACGCAAGTGGGATAAACCATAAAGAACGCGACGACCGCCGCAGCCAAAATCATCCCTGCCAACGAAATATATTTTTCCGTATATTGCATAAATTTCGTCTTCTGCACGACAAACGCCACAGCCAAAAGCCCGACAACGGAGATTCCGACGCCCGCCGCCATATACGTGACGTAGGGAGAAGAATAGGTAAACTCCACCACGTTATCCCCTTCTTCGAGAGCAACGGAAAGGAACTTTAAATCGTTGTCGATAAGTTCCGCTTTCTTGCCGTTGACTGTCACCGTATAACCTTTGGACGCCACAAAATTTAAAAATAAAGCTTCTCCTTCCTGTGCGCCCGTAACCGTTGCGGTAATCTTTCCTGCGCCTACTTGCACGTCCGCCGCTTTACTCCAAAGATACTCGCTCAGCTCGGTCGCACTCTCAGGAGTCACGTATTTCGAACCCGTAAACGATTCCAAGTTCTCTCCGCGCAAGAATTTGTACAGTTTCGCTTGATTAATTCTGCGGTTGGTGCTGCTATTGATATTTTCGCGTTCGAATTTATAAGCGCCACCGTTCACGCGATATCCCAAAGGAAAAACAATCGTATTTTCATAGACGTAAAAATCACCGCTATGCAAATGTTCCTCTTCTCCCTGCTCGTTGATGATCATCACCTTTTTGAGATAGGTCTTGCTCTTTTCCAGCTGATTCAGCTGTTCTTCCACCGTCTTATCGTCGTCGGGATTCACGTATTTGAAGAAATATTTATATCCAAGGAAGGAGTCACCGAATTCATCGCTGCGATTTCCTTTGCCCGCATTATGCGCACTCTTAAAATTATTTTGAGGATTTCCTTGATAACCGAAAAGTTGATAGGTGACGAAATTATCCGCATCGATGACGGAAGAGAACACGCTGAACGAGTTGGTTCCGCCCGTCAAAGGAATGGGGGACGTCCACTTATCGTCGTAATCTTTGACTCGGAAATAACCATCGTCCATTTCATTAAGAACCGCAGCCAAATTTTGATAATCCTGCGCCGTCTCGTGTTGAGTGGAACGGTTGCCGAGAACAAGTTGGTTGTTGTAGAACACGACCTGCACCCCCACCACCGCCGTGAGCACGATCGCCACGATTCTGGGATTGATTTTACGTCGGCACAAAAGAAGGACGCCGACTGAAGTGAGTATGAGTACGATAGGCGTTAAAAACATAATCACTTCCAAACCGCCTAAGGAATGAGCAAAACGCCCGGCAAAGCTGTTAAGAGAATTCAACGTATCCTCATTGTCCGTAAGCAGACTCCAAATCTTTTTATATCCGCCGGCAAGTCCGATCCACGCAACGGCAATAATTGCCAAAATACCAAGAAATATAAAGCCGCAAGTCCAAACGATCCTTTTCCATTTCTTTCGTCCCATCGGCATACTTTTTTCGTTCAACGAAGACATGCCCACTTCATTTTGCACATTCGAAGCATTCGCATCCGCAGACACACCGACTGCATCGGCTTGTTTTTCGACAGATGTCGAAATCTGTTCAACGGATTGAATTGCATATTTTTTACAAAGATCCTCGATGGATAAACACGCTCCGCCGAGAAAATACAAGGCATTCAAAAAGCCAAATCGAAGGGCATAGGACATATAGGAGCCCATATTCATCAGGTTCATCGCTTCATCCACGACAAGCGGCAAAAGAGTCGTAACGGCCGCCACCAGCATAAACTGTGCAAATTTATCCTTCAATCCCTTACGCGTAAACCAAATAACGGTAAGAGTGACGAAGACGGAGTCGGAAAGGACGTACGTCCACTTGCTATATAGAGAAGTGGACCAAGTTTTGAGAAACTCCGAAGAATCAAAATCGGTAGGTTTTCCCTCCACCATGGTATATCCGTACCAAAGGTTTTCAAACAAATCTCCCCCTCTTGCACTTCTAAGATACGCGAACAGAGCGGGAACCAACACGGGGAGTGCCAACAAGATTGCCACGACAAAGGACAGGCACAGGTATGCGATGAAATGATTTCTATCCTCTTTTTTTACACACAAAAGCCCGTACGCGACAAGCGTCGGAAACACCGTAAACATCGAAAAACAAGCGATTGAAAAACAGGTGTAGATACAACACGCCATCAAAATCGAGAAAGGCAAAAACTTCCCTGTTTTGACAAAATGTTTGAAAGCCGCTGCGGCAAACGGCATATAGATGAGAAAGTCCATCCAGTTGATATACGTATTGGACACAAAGGTGTATCCGCAATAGGCATATACCACCCCGACGGCAATACAGATATAATCCGGAATATTATGAAAGACTTTCTTTGCAAACCAAGTCCCTGCAAACGCAATCGACATCAATTTACACATCATGACGATGGACGATGCGTACAATACTTTCCCGTCTCCGAATATCAGAAAAAGAAAACTGAACGGACTGATAAAGAAATATAAAAACGTTCCCGTCACGTCCGCGCCGCCTACGATCGCATAGGAATAATTCAAAGTCGATTTTCCTTGCAACACGTCGAACAAATGCTCGATAAAAGGACAGATCTGCGCCGATAAATCGTAGCTGGCAGCCGTATATCGATTCCCAAACGGGAACACACCTTGTGAATATAAAGCCACCATGTACAAGATGAGCACAAAAATAGGCGCAAAAAAGAGCGCGTAATTCTTATCGAAAAAGGCATCGGATTTCTTCGCGATCGTTTTCCAATCCACATTGATTTTTTTATTTTTTTCACTTCTTTCCATACTTCTATTGTACCACTTTTTCTTATTCTTGTCAATGTAAAAAGATAGGCGGAATCAATCCGCCTCCTCTTTTATCTCTTTATCTTACTCGTTCGTATCCTCTTTTGAAAGATTCGCATAACAAGCATCGCAATAGTAGCCGTAATGATCCTTGCGATATTTCACGTCTTCTTTCTGTGTCTTACATTCTTTGCAAGTGCTATGCACGGTATGGATCACAGCGTTGTCGGGAAGCTTAATTTCCACCGTCTTCGTACTGAATTCGTAAACATCGAAGGTTGCCGTACCGCTGACATCCGTCTTCGTGCCGTTGTCGTCCTTTCTCCCCGTAAAGTTAGATTCCACGGAAAGGGCGCAATTGTTACTTGCGTCAATTTCAAATTTCATATCCGCTTTTGTCACTTCAAGCGTCTGTGCTTCTTTCAAAAGCTTATCAAGCGTACTGCCTTCCTCGAGATTCTTAAAAGCGGGATCCTTTACAAATGCTTCCATAACACTAATCAGGGTTGCAAAAGTTGCTTTGTTAAGAAGATCTTCGGGAATAAGATCACTCGCCTGATCTCCCAAAAGTTCGACAAGTTTGGCAACCATCTCTTGCGTCAATCGATCCAACGAAAGATCGCCGTATGTAAGAGATTCCCCGTGATTCGTCAAACCACTATCTTTCTTCAAAAACTCGTCAATGTCAAAGGAAAGAATCATATTCGCCACACCGGGATAAGTCTCCTCGTCGAATTTAGACTCGATCACTTCCCGAATAACGGAATTGTTTAAAACTTCCTCCAAATTGTCTTGCAAACTTTTGCCCGTTTCCTCTAAAGATTTCTCGTCAAGCTCTTTCACAAGACTGGATACCGTACCGTTTCTATGATTATAAAGTTCACTAAAAATTTTCTCAGTTGTAAGGTTGGGAGAAATCTGTTTCAAAACGAAGTCAAATAAATCCCCATACGTTGTCTTTTCATCAACCGTCTTCAAAAAAGCAAACAGTGCGTCCGCTCTTTCCGTCGCATCCGCCTTTACCCACGCACCGGAATCTGTCAAACCACTCGAAAGGTCTGCAATATTTCCAAACGAATCCTCCAGTCCCTCGAATCCGAGGTTGGGATTGCTTGTGTTCCCCCCTTTAAGCATCGACTCCAAGCCCTTGCACAAATCCGCAAGCGTCTCGTATTGCCCCTGCGTCAACGAATGCACGGCATTGTCTACCACCTTTTCTTCATACTGATTGTATGTATTTTCCGACAGATATTCATACACGTATCCGTCAATCAAATAATAGGTCTTATCCTCACCCTGCAAAGGATTTTCCAAAGACGCAACCTTGGCGTCGATTGAAGCGTTGAAACTGCCGTCCGTATTCTTGCTGACGACCATTTCACCCGAAACGGTCTTTAACGTGGTGTTCGACTCCACGATGCCCGACTGCAATACGCCGTCGTTTTTAATCTCAAAACGAATTCTTGCCGAGTTCGTGCTGTTGAGCTTATTCGCCAGCATAAGAAGATAAATATTCACCTTTGCGTCGGTAAGATCCTCAATATTACCACTGCTGCTGTCCTCGTTGCCCGAAGAGCTGTTCTCTACGGTGCTTGAAGAGCTCGAACTACTCGACGAACTGCTTGACGAACTGTTTCCGAACAAACGATCACAGCTTGTAGCTACAGTCGAAACCGCAAAACACATACAAAGAACGAGGGAAAGCTTTTTCCAAATTTTCATGTTCATTGCCTCCTAATTTTTACATATATTATACAATTTAACACACCGTTCTGTTGCAACGGAATGCCCGTTTTTACTTTCGTTTACAAACGAGAAAGGCATTATCGTACAATATTTCCATCTATGTCTATTATATCAATTATTTTATAACTTGTCAACAAGTTCTTGATTTTTTTGCTTACGACGTAAAAATTTTCACAATTTTATCATCTTATCGCATCTATTGCAAAGTTACGATATGCAAGCAAAAGTTTCTTTTCACAAAAGAACAAGCGACGAATTTCTTCGTCGCTTTATTCGAAACTTATTTCTTATTTTTTGCTCTTTGCTTTCTTATCCACGTCTTCCAACGTTTCGTTAGAAGGCTTCACGAAGATAAGCACGAGCAGGGCAATCGCGAATACACCGGCTACTCCGAACAAAATCAAGGAAACCAAATTGTTCTGCAACCATTCGGAAACACCCTTAATGGTATCCGTTTCTTCGGAAACTTCGATGAGCTTATAAGCAGGCACGCGGTCGATCATAGAGAGATCCTCATCCCAATAATCGGCAAGAATGAGATACAACCCTTCTTCCGCTGCAGTAAATCTTCTCGATGTCGCACTCCAATTGTAGATATTATCGCCTTCATCGTCGTCGAGATCGCTGTCGTAAACGTTGATTTCCTCAAACATATTAGCAATGTCAAAGTTCTCCGTCTCTGCGGCAAGCTCTTGATAATATTTGGAGCAATCTTCGTCGACGTTGATCTTTTCAATCAAAAGTTCTTGGAACGCTTGCAAATAAGCCGCCATAAAATCGTCGCTGTCCACATAGTTCTTACCGGCCGTAATCTCGTCTGCCTTTGTATTAAGCTCGGCATACTTGATGGTTGCCATCACCTTTGCGATACCGGGGATTCCCCACAAATCGTTGCTAATCTTATAGAGTTTGTAAGCGGACTGTTCGTTGCTTGCGCCGACGATGCTCACTTTGCTCATCGTATAGCTTTCATCCAAGATCTGGCTATCGAGCGTATTCTTATCGGCGTCTTCCTTCGTCTTAATCCCCTTGTTTTCAAGCTTAAACTTGAAAGTAGGGATCTCTTCGATTTCCCAAACGTTGTCAGCCGAAACTTCTACAAGCTCGCCGTCCAAATAATACTTCATCGCATTGCTTGCGGAATCGCTTGCGAAAATCTTGAATTCATACCAACCTTCGGTCGCCGTCGTGATCTGGAGGCTGTTATACTTCTTATTCGTAGCGCTGCTTGCCGACGTCGAAGCGGGCGTCTTGTAGCTAATCGTGAAGGACAAGGCGTTATAACCGTTGTTGTCGGTAATCAACCAATCCACTGCGGGAAGATCCACTTTTTCGTTGCTGCCTGCATACTTATCAGCTGCGATTTCCTCAAGTTTTGCGTTATATGCTTTTACCAATTCTTCAAGACCGGAGTCAACAACGTTTTTCTTATTATCATGATCGAGAGAAATCCTCGTATATTCAGGACCTTCTTCATTGCGGTTGAGAACGATGTAACTTCTCGTATCCGTCCCGACCGTTTGTTTTACGGTGTCCGTTGCGTACCAAGCAAGTTCGTATCTTGCATCTTCACCCGAATACGTACCGTCGTTCAAATCGAACCAAACGGAAACGAATTCTCTGCCTTCCCCGTGAGTTTTTTCTTCCTCTCTCCAAACGGAAGTCATCGTCCCGTCTTTTTCATAAACGGTGTCCATGAAATAGGTGGAGGTGGTGATATTGGTTCCCGACACTTCTTCATCGGTAGGATTGTACTGATAGTATTTTTTATCGCCGCTGGAAATGGTTACCGAGCTCTTCAATACGTCGATTGCCGTGTAATCCACGTTGAACGCCGTACCCATCAAGAAATGGCTGATTTCCTGGTTGACGATCAACACTGCAGGAGCATCGTCCTCTACCTTATCATCCGTAATATTCGTAAAGGACTGACCGTTCAAGCTCTTCAAATAGATTGCCGTTTCGTCCGTGCTGCTTACGGGCGTCGCTCTCATCACGAAGGAATCCATATCGTCGCCGTCGTTTTCCGCATAGTTTGCACCGATATTCGTAAACTCGCCGACTTTCGTTCCGTTTACTTCCACTGCAAACGCGCCGCTTTCCGAGCCGTCCGCAAGGGAAACTTTTACGTCTCCGCTCAACGCCACGGTTTCATTAGACTCTTCATCGTTCACGTACACCTTACCGTCTTTCGTAATTTTCAAGACATTGCTTGCCTTGTCTTCCGAAACGGACTGATAAGGGGTAGTTTGAATTTCAAACGACACTTCCTGACAATTCTCATCTGCGAACGCAAAAGTAAAGTTCAAATATTTCGCGCCGTTTTTATCATACCATTTCAACGCAAGATCGCGATCCAACTCAACGGCAGGAAGCTTGTCCTTATCCGTTTCCGTCGTCTTGGGGAAGGAGAATTTTGCCGTTGCTTTATCCTGCCCGGCGATATTCTCGTTACCGACGGTGGCGTCGTTTTTCTTCGTGAATACTTGAGTAAGTGCATATTTCGCGCCTTCGGTTTTCGTTTCTTCCGCCGAAGCCGCCGCTACTCCACCGATCGTTGCCGTGCAAAGCGCGCCGACAAGCAAAAGAGTTAATAATTTTTTACTGTTTCTTTTCATGAAATTGTGCCTCATAATTTTTGTATTGCTTTGCGAGTAGATTTATCGCAATATACAATATCGTACCTATATATTTTACACGGAAAAGCCTCGTTTGTCAATCGCATTTCAGGCTTTTTTCTCTCTTTTTATAATTTTCTTAAATTTTCATTAAATTTCCACGACTTTGGACAATTCAAACGCCTTCCAAGGAACTTCCGTTTCGGGCGGATAGGCAATAAACTTCAAGCGTTCTTTCGTGATGGGATGGAGGAAAGAAAGAGAATATGCCCAAAGAGCAAGTTTTCCCTTCTGCGCCAATGCGCCGCCGTACCGCATATCCCCGTAAATAGGATGTGCGATGCCTGCCATCTGTACGCGGATTTGGTGGGTTCTTCCCGTATGCAAACGAACTTCCACCAAGGAATATTTTCCCTTGTCTTCCACAACGCGATAATCGAGCTCTGCATACTTCGCGCCCTCTTCGCTCGGCGTGCAAACGTACACCATGTTGTTGACGGTGTTCTTTCTCAAATAGTTGCACAACGTGCCCCGCTCGGTGTCGGGCGTACCGCAAAGAACCGCGAGATATTTCTTCTCGAAATCCCCCGTTTGCAACCCCTCCGTCAATCTCGCCGCCGCCTTACTCG
>CAZRAS010000018.1:0-9956 GCA_964598045.1 uncultured Clostridia bacterium
GTTCTTATGGACGAAATTCGTGCCGGCAAAAGCGGCACGAGTTTCCCTTGAAAAAGGGGTGGACGTTTCCGTTCGACTTGTCGATTGCGTGGGGTTTGCCGTCGAGGGGGCAAGCGGTTTTGAAGAGGACGGTGCGCCGAGGCTGGTGAAGACGCCGTGGCAGGAGGAGGCAATGCCGTTCGAGGCGGCTGCGACGTTGGGGACGGAAAAGGTCATTCGCGAACATTCCACCATCGGCGTGCTTGTGACGACGGACGGAAGTGTTGCCGATATTCCGCGGGAAAATTACGTGGCGGCGGAAGAACGTGCCGTGCGAGAATTGAAGGAGTTGAAAAAGCCTTTTGTTATTCTTGTAAACTGTCGAGAGCCCGAGGCACAAGGGGAGCTGATTCATGCGCTGGAAACGAAATACGATGTACCCATGGTTGCGTTGAATGTTGAAAATATGGGAGAGACGGAGATTTTGGAAGTGCTCCGTAAGGCGTTGTTTGAATTCCCGGTCACTCGGATCGACGTCAAGATGCCCAAGTGGTTGCAGTCCCTTTCGGAGGAAGAAAATACGGTGAGCGAGCTTCTTGACACTATTAAAACCGCGTCGGGAAAAATCGTAAAAATGCGTGATTGTTTTCTTTTGGAAAGTTTGTTTGAGGAGACGAGCGGCTTTGTAAACCCCACGGAGATTCGCATGGATTTGGGCAAGGGGAGCGTGGCGATTTTTATCGACACGAAGAAGTCGCTTTTTTTGGAAACGCTCGGACGGCTGTGCGGAGAACAAATCGAAGACGATTTGGCGTTGTTGCGCTATGCAAGCGGTTTGGCAGAGACGAAACGGGCGTACGGCAAGGTGAAAAATGCGTTGGCGGAGGCGGCGGAGAGCGGCTACGGCATCGTGTTTCCGACGGAGGAGGATTATGAGCTGCAAAAGCCAAAGCTTGTCAAAAAGGGTGGGGGGTACGCAGTGGATTTCAAGGCGAATGCTGCCAGCTATCACGTTGTGAAGATCGACGTGACCGGTTCGGTCGATCCCATCATCGGTACCGAGCAACAGGGGGAAGAATTCATGCAAGAAACGCTCAAAAGTTACGAGGAGGGAGACGTTTGGGAGACGAACATCTTCGGAAAATCGTTGCGCGTGCTTATGAGCGAGGAGTTGGCGACGAAAAATAAAGCCGTTCCCGTAGAGCTGCGGAAAAAGCTTCGTCGTACGATGTCGAGAATCGTCAACGACGGAAAGGGAAATCTTATCTGTATTTTATTTTGAACGGGGAATAAAAGGAGGAATGTAGGGATATACTTGTACTAAGGCAACACTACACGATAACATACGGTGAGAGGAGAAACGGATTTTGCGAATCAATGCATTGGTTTTCCTTGCGATAGGGGGGCGTTGTCGCTACGGAAATCCGCCTGTTTCTTTATCAAAATCTTCTATGCTTCTCGCTCGATGACATTATGCTGTGTTGCTTTACATTGAATACGGAGGCGGTTGTATGAGCAAGACGAAACATAAAAAAGAAAAAGTCCCCAAAATTACGGAGGAGGAATATGCGGCATATGTATCCTCTCTTCGAAATTTGACGGAAAGGGAAGCTCCTTCGCCGAATACGGAAGCGGACGAGACACAAAAAACGAACGTTTCGATAAAAAAAGGATAGGCATCGCTTGCCTATCCTTTTTTTTGCGGTACCATGTATTTAATTAACGAATAAATGCTCGCGTTTTTTGAAATAGATCTTTTGGAGTTTGTAAATGAGGAAGTTTAAAGCGAAGGTGAGTATCGCACTGACAATCGTCGAGATCAAGAATAAGTGAATCGGTGAAGCTTGCATGGCGGTTTCTGAGGCAAAGAAATTGACTATGTCGAGACAAGTGGAGAACACTACGTTCAAAAATAAGATCGTATAATTTACCTTAATGTATAGAGCAGGCGCACCTTTCTTGAATTTTGCGAGACGGAAGCGAGCAACGAGGAAGAGAATTGCAAACAGGAGGCTGACAACGCCGACGATAAGGTCCGCGTGCTGCAACACGGGATAGCTCGTATATAATTCTTCTGCGAACAAGATGAAATTTTTATTATATACTCTTATCAAATAGGAAATGCCGCTAAACACATTGCTGATCACTTTTAACCAAATCCAAAAATAGATGAGGAAGTGAAACCATTTCATTCCTTGTTTTTTTGTTTTTTCCATAGGAAAATTCTCCTTCGATTATATTTTCTTAATGAAATTATACCATATATAGAAGAATAAGTCAATCTTGAAAACGGGGAGAAATGCAAAAAATAGACTTTTTCAAAAGAGGGTGCGTTTTTTATACGAATTCCAAAAGGGATTATTGAAAAGTGAACGCAAGCATGATATCATAAAAGACAGAAGAGGAATATTTTATGAACAAAGAAGTGTGGAGAATACAAAGAAAGTCATTCAAGGCAATCATCTGTGCATGCATTGCTTTTTTTTGCTTGTCCTCGTCTTCCTGTCAATTATTTGTGAACGGGATGCAATCTTCTAAGCCCGACGAGGTGACGGTGACGATCTCCGAATCGTCATTGACGTTGTGCGTGGGAGATCGTTATCGATTGCAAGGGGAAGCTTCGGACGGAGATTCGTTGACTTGGATTTCGAGTAACGACGTCGTACGTATCGAAAACGGCGAGTTGGAGGCATTGAAGGAAGGTACGGTAAAAGTAACGGCGTATTGTGCGCACGCACAAGCGAGCTGTGAAATTACGGTAGGCCCTGCCGATCCGAATAAACCGATAGAAACGCCCGAACGTGTGCTCGTATGGCATGACGAATTTGACGGAAACGAGCTCGATTTGACGAAGTGGGGATATCAATACGGCGTGCAGGACAATTACGGCGGAAAGGTGACGGGACCTATCTACTGGGGAAACAATGAACAGCAATATTATACGGAAGATGCGGTCAGTGTTTCGAACGGTATGCTTTGCATTACGGCGAAAAAGCAGGCGATGGGAGACAGAAGTTATACGTCTGGGCGTATTCTCACCCGTGATTTGGCAAGCTTTACCTACGGATATATCGAGGCGCGTATTCAAACGCCTGCAATTACGGGCATGTGGCCTGCGTTTTGGATGTTGCCTCAGCCTTTACAGGTCGGTTCTTCAAACAACGTTTACGGCGGATGGGCGAAGAGCGGCGAAATCGATATCATGGAAATTCGCGGCAGAAATACGGGGGTAACCACCTGTGCGTTGCATTACGGCGGCGGTTCCAACAATACGTACAAAGGGAGCAGCTGTCAGTTGGACGGAACGATTGACGAATTTCACGTCTATGCAATCGATTGGACGGAAGATCGCATCACTTGGTTGGTAGACGGAAAGGCATTCTTTACGATGAGTGCGGATGAGTGGTGGACGGAATCTTCGAGCGAAAAGAGCGCTCCCTTTGATCAACCTTTCTTTATCCTGCTGAATTTGGCTGTGGGAGGGACGTTTGACGGAAACAGAAATCCGCCCGATTCCTTCACGTCGGCATCCATGTATGTCGACTACGTGCGCGTGTATCAATATCCGTAAAAAGTAAGCATCGTTTATAACTTCATTTCTTGTGCGAACAAGAGATAACTCGAAAAGGAGCGCGCTCCTTTTCGTTGTCGGATTCACCGACAACGAAAAAAGATTTACCGCGGAAGATATTTTCGATGCAAGGATAAAAAGGTGGAAAAATGTTTTGGGCGTTGCATAGGAATGCGTATGCTGTCGAAACAATATTTAATATGAAAAATCTAAAATCAAAAGGAGATAAAATGATGAAGAAAAAAAGACTTTTAGCCGTGATGTCCTTATCGGCAATCATGGCAATCAGTGCAGGTGCGTTTTCGTCTTGTGACAGCGATTTGATCGGCGGCGACATCCTTGGCAACATCGGCAACGTTGTAGGCGGTGTTGTCGGCGGCGTTACCGATTTTATCGGCGGTATCATCGGTTCGGACGATACGGCAACGACGGTTACTCTTTCCGAAACGGCGCTTGAATTGGTTACGGGAGAAAGTTCTCGTTTGGTGGCGACGGTATCCAGCGGCGAAAAGGCAACATGGACGACTTCGGACGAATCTGTCGTTACGGTGTCGGACGGTAGAATTAAAGCGGTCGGTGCAGGTACGGCAACGATCACGGCTTCTGTCGGAGACGTGAAAGCAACCTGTACGGTTACGGTTGTGAAAGTGGAAATTACGCTTGACAAAGCGACGGCAACGGTTGAACGCGGACAGACGCTTACGCTCAATGCAAAGTGCTCCAAGGAAGGAACGCTTAAATGGACGTCTTCGGACGATTCCGTGCTCACGGTCAAAGACGGTGTGGTTACGGCGAAGGAAGAAGGCACCGCAACGGTTACCGTTGTATACGGTAGCTCCAATTGTAAGGCACAGTGCGAAGTTACCGTCGTATGGACGAGCAAACCTTCCGATTACGAGGCTCTTTTGAACGGTTCCGAAACGGATGTATGCTTGACGAATCCCGGAAAATTCGTGGAATGGCACGATCAGAACTGGTGCGGTTCGAGCGTTACCGTTACGCAGGCGGAATACATGAACGGCGGCGTACATATTTCCTATTCGGGCGTTACGGAATCCTGTTGGTTCGGTATGCAGTTGTTCTATAAGAATGCGAGCAACGTAGCAGGCAACAATTACGAGGTTTCTTTCGATATCGAATCGGCAGTGGAAGGGGATATCACCGTCAACGGTACGGTTGTACATCTTAAAAAAGGAAACAATTTCGTAAAAGTATACTATATGGAAGGTTCGGGCGCTTCTCTCTCCATGCAAATGGGCGTGAACGGCGGCGACGTGATTGCAGAGAACCAAATCGTTCTTAAAAATCTTGCATTTGCGGACTATACGCCCGAAAAACTTGCGGCGCCTACCGAATTTTTCATCGGCGCTTCTCGCGTGGTGACGGTGAAAGACGTCAACGGCGATAAGGTTTCCTCCTATCAGTTGATTTTCACGAAAAACGGTACGGTGGTGAATAAAGTATCTTTGCAAAGCGGCGAAAGCTTCGATGACAGCACGATGGAAGACGGCGAATATCAAGTGAGCGTCGTTGCCGTTGGCGAAGGAAAATATCAAAATTCCGATCCTTGCGCAACCGTTCTTACCTACACGGTTGCCAACGGCGGCGTGAAATATGCAATGGAAAACGGTGTGGCAAGCGTAGCGGTTGCAAACCCCGGAAAGTACTATTACTGGACGGAATTCGGAGGTATCGAAAGCTCCGATTACGAGAATGGAAAAATCACTTTCGAGGTCAGCAACGGCGGCAACTGGTATTCCAATCAGATTTTCTATAAGAATCCCGGGTTGACGACTGGCAAAACATACACTGTGACCTTAAAAATTCAGTCCTCCGTGGCGGAACAGATCACTTTGAACGGTACGGTGCTCGATTTGATCGTGGGTACGAAAGAATACACCGTCAACTACACCGAACCTGCAACCGATCCTTCCTTCTCCATGCAGATGGGGGTTAATGGCGGCGTTTCTTTGGGCGAGGGCAGCTTCGTGCTTTCCGACATCGTATGGACGGAAAGCACGGGCACGGTAACTCCTCCCGACGGCGGAGAAACCACGACCGGTGCAATTCTTGCAGGTGGTGAAACGGATGCGGTTGCAAATCCCGATAAGTGCTATTACTGGACGGAATTTGCGGGCATTGCAAACGGCAAATACGAAAACGGAAAAATCAGTTTTGACGTCATCAACGGCGGCAACTGGTATTCCAATCAGGTATTCCTCAAAAAATCCGATTTGACAAACGGTAAGACGTATAAACTTACCCTCAAACTTTCTTCTACCGTAGCGGGAAAGATTACTCTGAACGGCACCGTGATCGATTTGAAAGTGGGTGAAAACAACGTAGAAATTACGTATACCGAAGAGACAAAAAAGGCGTCCGTATCCTTCCAGGCAGGGGTTAACGGCGGTGTTTCTTTGGATGAAGGCGGCTTTATTCTTTCCGATCTCGTGTGGACGGAAGTAGAAAACGGCGGTGATAGTGGCGACAGCGGCGAAGTGACGCCTCCCGCAAACGAAAACGCAATTGCAAACGGCGATGAAAAAGCAGCGGTAGGTAAGCCCGGCACGTATATCGAATGGCACGATCAGAATTGGTGCGGTACAAACGTAACGGTAAGCAAAGCGGAACTCAAAGACGGTGTAATCGAGCTTACTTACTCGGGCGCGACGGAAACTGCTTGGTATGGTATGCAACTCTTCTATAAGAATGCGAGCAATGTGGCAGGGAAGACGTATGAAATTTCTCTTTCGATCGATTCCTTGGAAGCAGGAAAAATCACCGTCAGCGGTACGGTTGTGGAACTTGTAAAGGGTAGCAACACGGTGAAAGTGCAGTATACGGAAGTTGCCGATAAAGCCTCTCTTTCTATCCAGATGGGTGTAGAGAATCCTGCAAGCGTTATCGCGGCAAATACCGTTGTAATTAAAAATGTTACGTTTACCGAAGTGACGAGCGGCACGGAAGGCGGCGAAACGACGCCTACTGTTAAGGTGACGAGTGCAACGATGTCCGACAAACCGACGATTGAACTTCGTCAGGCTGAAGGTAAGGTGTATGTCGTCATCGGCGGCGGCATGGTAAGCTATGAAGCGTCGAACATTGATGAAGCAGAAGCGAAAACTAAGATTGAAAAAGCGATTGCCGACTTGTTCTATTCGGATTTCCAGAGACATGGAGACGACTGGGGGTATCCTCTCGGTAAGAGCGCTCATACGGTAAATCTTTTGGCAGATAACAAGTTTGAAATCGTTATGGATGTTACTGATGCTTCTGAATTGATGAATGTGAAGCTTATGCTCCATTTTGTGCATAAAAATGCAGACGGTAGCGTTGGCAGCGGTGGCGATCTTGACTTCAAACCCGACATCGACACTTTTGAAAAAGCAATTACGGTTGCTTCGAAAAAATATACGATCACCTATGATAAGAGCAACTGTTATGGTTTGGCATATCTCGTTGTATCCGAAGTGGGTTCGCCTGTGATGAATGTAAAGACGATTGCTTTGGAAGAAAAATCGGGGAAAGCCGTTCTCGTTTTGACGGGTAATCATGAAAATTGCACCGAAGAGACGTTGACTTCTTGGGTGATCGACGGCGAAGTGTCCGGTAGAACCGTATTGACACGTACCATTACGCTCAATGCGGACGGAACGTTTGAAGTGGTAGTAGATATCAACGAATTGCCTGCAAGCGGTTTCTATTATCTGCACGCAGGATTTGCTGAAACGCCCGATGATTTGGGAGCAGGTTCTGCTAAAATTGTAGAAGGGAAAGGCGAATTAACGGTCGGAAACCGTAAATATGTGCTTGGTGAGCAATGGGAGGTTCGTGGTGTAACCATCAGCGCAGTTGCCGATGCAGGCAACAGCGGAAATAACGGCAACGAAAACGAAGGCGGCGATACGTCTACGGACGAGACGAACGTGCAGCTTGAATTTGTTGAGACGTACGGCGACGGCTATATGCATTTCAATGCGACGTCCGAATACGATATTGCAACTGCGGCTCACGTAAAAGTAAACGGAACGCAGCAATGGCAAGAATTGACAAAAACCGGCACCGGTTGGGCATTCAAAGTGTATGTAGGCGATTTGACGCAAGAGACATATACGTTTGCATGGTATGACGGTACGGGTGCCGTTGTAGCAAGAGCAATTTACACGCACGGCAATCAATCATAAAACGTCTGATAAAATTTCATAAAATGCGAAGATGCGTCCCGAAGGATTTTTCCTTCGGGACGTACGTTTCGATGGGGGATAAAGTTGCTTTCTTTTGTCGGGGTGCAACTTTTTTTTATGTTTTTTAATTTTTTTCGATTTTTTTAATTTTTTCTGCAACAAAAGCGGAAACGTGTTTGTATAATAAATGCAAAACAAAATTGCAAAACCAAAATCCAAAATGAAAAAGAAAATCGGAGGATGTAACGATGAAAAAAATGACAGCTATTTTATCTACTGTAATGGCGTTGGGGTTGGGCGCGGCGGCGTTCACCGGTTGTAGCTTTATTACACCCGCAAAAGCGGAAGAACAGAAAGTGATGAATATTTCCTTGAACCCTCAGGTGGAATTTGTGTTGGACGGCGATGACAAGGTTGTCACGGTGAATGCGCTCAACGAAGAGGGGAACTTGATTATCAGTGCGGAAGCGTTTAAAAACATCGAGGGGCAGACGGCGGAAGAAGCTGCAAAATTGTTTGTGCAAGTTTCCGCGGAAACGGGTTATCTCGTTTCGGGTTCTCTCTCCGTCGGCGACAATCAAATTAATATTTCCTTCTCGGGGGATACGGAAAAAGCGAAAGAGCTTTACGACGATATCGTTGTCAAGATGAACGAAGTGTTCAGCGAAGAAAATATCAGGGCGAAGGTTGATCAGGCGAAAGCCATTACCGAAGAACAATTGCAAGCACTTTTGGAAGAGTGCGCGCCCTATATCGAAACGGCGGAAATGAAGTATAACGAGCTTATCGAAGCGCTTATCGCGGAGAGAAAGGAAACGGCTGAATTCTACTCGCAGGAGCTTAAAAAAGCGTACTACGAACAGAAAGAATTTATTATGCAACAATCGGAGATCGAAACGCTCAAATCTCATTTGAACAGTATCTCTAAGATTGCGGTCGATGCCGTGAATACGATTTATAGCACGCTTGTAGAAGGCATCGAAAGCACTCGTGAAACCTTGCTCGTCAACGAAGACAGTCCTTATCAAAAAGCGCTTGCGTATTTCCGTACGGTGAAGACGGAATATTTGAAGATGAGATACGAATACGAAAGTGAAGACGTGAATATCACGGTAGAGATCACCGAAGAACAGTACAATGCGATCAAGGCGAAGCTCGAAGATGCGGAAGAAAAGCTCATCGCAGCGGCAAAGACGGCGAACGAGACCCTCGATACGGCGAAGGCGAAAATCACCGAAGCGTATAACACCGTGATTGCAAAGATCGAAGAATATTCCGTAAAGGCGAACGATCACTTGGACGAGATCGCAGTGAAACAGCAGGAAAAGAAAGAAGCCTTCTTTACGGAATTCGAAAAGAAATATGCGGAAGCCAAAGCGGCGGCTGAAAAGAATTGGCAGGATATGCACGATAAATTGGAAGATTCGGAAGAATCCGCAAAATAATTGCCGCTATATAAAACGCTATATCCTTAGCGAAATAAATTTGCCTATACTATCCCTCAATAGTTTCTCTGTAAGGAACGGAGCTCGAAATATTCGGGCTCCGTTCTTTTGTGCGTAGGGGAGAGGGGGTAAAATGCTTGACATTCGTCTATTATATATAATATAATGTATGAAGTTCATAAAAAAACGCGCTGTGAAAGGCAAGTGAAAAAAAATTTTTCAAAAAATTAAAAAACTTTAAAAAAAATATGTTCAAACGCTTGACACCTATTGAAAAATCTGTTATTATTAGTAGGCTGTGTAAAAACGCGTGTATGGGTTGATACGGGAAGTTACTGTAAATCCAAGGCAAAAAGCCCCTTGGCAGATAATTTCCGTTGACAAAAGTGGGAGCTTGACTCCTGCGACTAACCGAGGCTTTTGCGGAAACGCTCGGGAAAATTCGGAGTGTTTTTCTTTTGCGAAGACCTCGATACACACGGATAGGTTGATGCAGCGAAATAAAATGTTAGTATAAACTAAAAAGGAGTAACCAAATGGCAGTACAGAAAATCAGAATTAAGTTGGCGGCATACAGCCACGAGCTCGTAGACGAAGCGGCAAGCCGCATCGTGGAAACGATGAAGAAGAGCGGCGCGAAGATCTCCGGTCCCATTCCTCTTCCCACCGAAAAGGAAATCGTAACCATCCTTCGTTCCCCCCACAAACACAAAGATTCCCGCGAACAGTTCGAAATGAGAACGTACAAGAGAATCATCGACATCTATTCCCCCAACG
>CAZRAS010000019.1:0-9707 GCA_964598045.1 uncultured Clostridia bacterium
AACAATCCGCGCGCAGTGTAGGCAAGCTCCTTGCCGTCGTTTTCTCCCGGCACGAGTACCGCCTGACAATGCAGCTCGATTCCCCCTTCGGCAAGTCGTTTGATCTGATCTGTAATCTTCCCGGCAAAACGATTACGCAAAAGCTTGACGCGAAGCTGTGGATTCATCGTATGCACGGATACGTACAAAGGGGAAAGCTTCAACCGAATGATGCGTTCCAATCCCTCATCGGAAAGGTTGGTCAACGTAACGAAATTGCCGCAAGAAAAGCTCATATTGTAATCGTCGTCTTTTACGTATAAACTTTCTCGCATTCCTTTGGGCATTTGATCGACGAAGCAAAACACGCAACGATTATGACAGGTGCGAATCTTTTCGTTTTTCTCAAATTCCAACCCCAGTTCTTCCCCTTCTTCCTTTTCGATTTCCACCGTTACCTCTTCTCCGGAACGATGATCTCGCACCGTCATCGTGAAGTTTTGCGCTTCTACGTAGAATAGATAATCCAGCTCGTCCTCGCAGGCAAAACCGTCGAATGCAACAATTTCATCTCCTATTTCCAAGCCAAGCTCCTTGGCAATGGAATTGCGTTTAATTTTGGTTATTTTTAACATAATATCCTATCTGAACAGTTCCTGAAACAGCATCTCGTCCACGCCGTACTGTCTACAAAGTTTTTTCAAAATTTCTTCAAAAGCAGGGGGCAGGGGTGCATTAAACGTCATTCGTTCTCCCGTCGTGGGGTGTGTAAGCTCCAACCGATACGCATGCAACAGTTGCCCGTCCGCTTTCACTTTTTGTTTTTTATATCCGTACACGGGATCTCCTGCCACAGGGTGTCCGAGATGTTTGGCGTGTACGCGAATTTGATGGGTTCGCCCCGTCTGCAAATCAAATTTGCAAAGGGTAAAATCATTCCCGAAATGCGCCACCGTTTCAAAATCGGTGACGGCAATCTTCCCCTGTCCGTCGGGCAGGACTGCCATTTTGAGACGATCGGTAGGATGTCTTCCGATATCGGTGACCACTCTTCCTCGTTCCTCTTTCAAATTTCCTTCGAGCAAGGCGAAATACGTCCTATGACAACTCTTTTCCGCAATCTGCGCGGCAAGAGAGACATGTGCCTTGTCGTTTTTCGCGACAACGAGCAATCCCGTCGTATCTTTATCGATTCGATGCACGATCCCGGGACGAAGTACGCCGCCGATACCGCTCAAATGATCGAGGGCATACAAAAGAGCGTTGACCAGCGTTCCGCTTTCATTCCCGTTTCCGACGTGAACAGTCATGCCCTGCGGCTTGTTCACAACGGCAAAATCGCCGTCTTCGTACACGATTTCTATGGGAACAGCCTCAGGCTTCACCGCATATTCCACCGCCTCCGGCACGGTAACGAGCACGCTGTCGCCTCGCTTAATATCCGCCCCTGCTTTGGTGACGATATTCCCGTTGACGCACACCTGCCCCCCTTCTATCAGCTTTTTCAGCCGCGAACGGGTGAACTCCTCCGTCTGTTCGCTCAAGAACACGTCCAGTCGTTTGCAGTTGTCTTCCGCAACGAACAATCGTTGATCCATGTCAATTTTCTTCCTTTGATTTTTGCTTGCGTTCCTCTTTTTCCTCGTACTCTTTGGCAAGTGCCTTATACTTTTTCGTCATCGGAAAAACAGCCGCACTGTCAAAGAACACAAGGGCGCACATCAATGCAATAGCACCGCCGACAATGAAGAAATCGGCAAAATTACATATACCGAAATCCATAAACCAAATTTTCAAACGTACCATATCGCGCACCCCGGCAAGCAGAGTGGGATCCGCAAGATACAAAATACGGTCTATAAAGTTTCCAAGCCCCCCTGCCACAACGAACACAAGAGAAACTCGTAGCCAAGTGCGACGCTTGTCCGCAAACAGATAGAGCGTAAACAAAGCGACGAACAAAACGCCCGTTGCTGCCACAAGAGCTATCTTTGCCGATGCCGGCGCACTCTCGCCCATACTAAAGGCCATGCCCTGATTGTAGCTGATCCGAAAATCCAAATAACCCGGAATCACCTCGATTCTGTTCGGAGAATCGGGCAAATTGAAATAGACGTCCGCCCAAATTTTCGTGAGCATATCTACGAGAAGCAAAATTCCGAGAAGAAGGATTCCCCAAAGATTCGTGTTCAGATTTTCTTTCCATCTCGATTTCAGCACGGCCATGCCCCGTCCGCTTTCATTTTTCAACTGCATCTTCAATTCCCCTTTGCCTTTTTCGTCGTCTTTTGACGAATTTCTTCGATCATGCCGAATTTCAGTTTATGTAATCCGTCGGAAAGGTCCACTTTATACAATTGAGGCAAATCCAAACGCAAATACTCTTCCCAAAATCTCGAAAGTTGTTTTTTGGAGAACGCCTGCACTTCCATTAGGGGAGGAAACTCGTAAACGAGCTTCCCGTCCTTGACGATGGTATGTTGCAAAGGTTCGACAACAAAATTTTCCACTTCATACTGTTTCCACGTCTCGACGGGATGGAAGAGGGTCAAAGGCTTCGAATCGTCCACCACTTCCTCTTTTAACGTGATCAGATCGGCAATCGCCATGCCCGTTTCACGATCGTACAGACGATACAAGCTCTTAAATCCGGGATTGGTAATCTTGGCATGGTTGTCCGAAAGCTTAATTTTCGGTGTTACCGAGCCGTCCTTGTCAATAACGGAGGAAAGTTTATAGACGCCGCCGAGCGAAGGCAAATCTTCCGAGGTGATGAGCTTGGTGCCGATGCCCCACGAATCGATCTTTGCCCCTTGCTGCAAGAGGGAATTGATCAGTTTTTCGTCCAAATCGCCCGAAACGCAAATCGTGGCTTCGGGGAAGCCCGCCTCGTCAAGCATCACACGCGCCTTTTTGGAAAGGTAGGCAAGGTCGCCGCTGTCCAAACGAATTCCTTTGGGGGTATGCCCCTCTGCTTTCAACTCCTTAAACACTTTGATGGCGTTGGGAACACCGCTGCGCAACGTGTCGTAGGTATCGACAAGAAGCATACAGTTATCGGGGTACGCCTTCGCATACGCACGGAAGGCTTCGTATTCGGTGGGATAATCCATGACGAAACTATGTGCCATCGTACCGGCAACGGGTACGCCGAACATCTGCCCCGTGATGAGGTTGGAAGTAGACGAACAGCCGCCGATAATCGCCGCCCTCGCGCCGTAAATTCCGGCGTCGGGACCTTGCGCCCGACGAAGCCCAAATTCCATAACAGCCCCCTTGCCACCCGTTGCACGAGTAATCTTAGAAGATTTTGTCGCAATCAACGTCTGATGGTTGATAATATTCAAAAGTGCCGTTTCCGCAAACTGCGCCTGAATAAGGGGGGCTTTCACCGTAAGAATCGGCTCGCCGGGGAAAACGGGTTCTCCTTCGCGAACGGCGTATACGTCTCCCGTGAAGCGCATATTTTTCAGATATTCGAGGAAATCCTCTCCAAAGAGGTTGAGACCGCGAAGATATACGATATCCTCCTCCTCGAAACGCCAATTCAAAAGATAATCCATCGCCTGTTCCAGTCCGGCTGCGATCGAATAGGTGATCAGTTCCTTTCTACGGAAGAATAAGTCAAAGGTGACCGTCTCCTCATGCTTGCCGTTTTTGAAAAATCCGTACCCCATCGTAAGTTGATACAGGTCGGTTAACAGTGTCAAATTTCTCACGCTTGCGTTCCTCCTTTCTTATTCTCGCCATCGGCGTCGTTCTTTGACTTTGCAGATGCATTTTTCATATTCTCTTCCTGAGCCGCTTTTTCGGGATAGCGTTCGGGATAAATCGAACACATGATGTTGATTTTGTTCTTATAAGCAATCTCGTCTTTCGTATCCCCGATAAATCGAGTGATCCCGTAAGGATCTTCGCGAAGAGAACCGAAAAGAACGCCTTCCTTTTTACGGTTACGGAGAAGCAATGTGACAAGCCACGCCACGCCTGCCACAAACATAAGCAAGGAGAACACGAGCGACCAAGGAATGCCGCTGCCGTTATCCCCCCCTTGCAAAATGAAGGTGTTGTCACGCAAAGGTTCCATAATCGAACGGGTAAGTCCGTATACGATGAAATAACAAGCGGAATTAACACCGTTGGGTTTGTAGGGATTTTTCCATGCGTTGATGAAAAGCAAAATCGACGCCGTCAACGTGACCATGCTTTCGTAGAAGAAAAAGGCATAATGCCATTCACCACCGTTTTTCTCGATAAATACCGACAACGGAAACCATTGCATCGCCGGATTTTCCACCAAGCCGCCGTACACTTCCTGATTGACGAAATTTCCCCAACGACCGATGGATTGCGCAAGCAAGAGACCGACGACAACGCAATCCCCCACTCGCAAGAAGTTGACTTTCTTGAAATAACAAACCGCCGCAATACTCACCGTTCCGCCGATAATTCCTCCGACGATGGACAGTCCGCCTTGACGAATGGACGACCAACTGAACCATTCGGTGATATATATTCCGTCCGTAATGCAATAAAACAGACGAGTGGTCACGATTGCGATGGGCAAACAGATCACAAAAATGGTGAGAAAGAGATCGGACGACATATTTCTGCGCTTAAACAGCAGGGAAATCACCGCAAACGCCGCCAACATTCCGAACACGATGATGATGGCGTACCAGTAAATCTGAATGCCGAAAATTTCGATGTAGGAATGATTCGGCCAAAGCAGAGAATGTAACATTTTTTGCTCCTTCACGGGGTATATCACCCCATTTTTATTAGCGTTCTTTATTATTATAACATAATAATAATTATTATAACATAATAATAAAAAACCGTCAACTCTCTTGACGGCTTTTTTGAGTTTTTGTGATAGGTTGTTTGATCGGTTTTGTCTATAACTTGAGTTTTCTCACCGCCGGAACGGTGATAAAGAGCAAAATATAGTTTACGAGGCTGTTCCAAATCTGACCTTGTATGAACAGACGGGAGATTAAATACGTACAGTAATCCACTTTGGAATAGAGAATCCAAAAAGCCGTCGTATTGATTGCTACCGTACAAATCGAGAAGGTCAAAATGCAGACGAGCCCGATTTTGAAGAACAAAAATCCCGTTCCCTTCTCCGGCAAGCCGTTAATCACAAGTCCTGCGATCATGGCAGCACACCCCAAGGAAATCCCGATCCACGGCAGATAGGCATATCCGGCAGAATAATAAAAAAAGCCGATCAAATCCCCCAAAAAACAAGCGACAAACCCGAATAGAGGGCCGAGAATCACCCCCGTCAACGCCGACATCACCAAGGTAAACGAAAATTGCGTTTCCGCAAGCTTAAATTCAAAAAAGGTATTTGCCACCACCATCACCGCCGTCATCACGCCGACCACGGCAATCTTACGGCTCGGTCTTTGCCTTGCGAGCAGATCAGAAAACAACAATCGTTCCCAAACTTTTCCTTTCTTTTGTGCCATAATAAAAACCTCCCGAAAATCATAGAGAGGTCCGCAATAGCAGTAGGCAAAAAATACGTTCAACGCAACCCTGCCCATCATTGTTAGCGGACGCGCTTTGACACCGCAGAAAGGAATGCTCCTCTCTTTCGTTCGCCGACAACGTCCCGTTCGGTGACACTTAACGCATCAAAACTACTCTTTGAAAATATTATACTCTGCCCGACGAGAAAAAGCAAGCGTTTACACATATTTTTTTTACACTTTCCCCAAAATGAAAATATGGGACTCATCTTCATCCGCACCGTCATCATTTTCATCACCCTATTCGCCGTCATACGATTAATGGGAAAAAGACAAATCGGGGAAATGCAACCGTACGAATTCGTCATCACCCTTATCATTGCCGATCTTGCTTGCATTCCCATGGCGGATACGTCCACCCCGCTGCTCTACGGCGTCATCGCCATTCTCACCATGTATTTGCTCCACCAAATCGTCTGCGTCGTCGATTTAAATTTTCAAAACGCAAAAGCGGTGCTCAGCGGTAGGACGAGCATCGTGATGAACAAAAACGGCATCGACGATGCGCAGCTGAAAGCCAACAATCTCAACGTGTCCGACCTCATTCAAAGTTTGCGCACGCAAGGATATTTTTCTCTCGACGCCATCGAATACGCACTCTACGAGGCGGAAGGGAATTTTTCCGCACTCCCGAAAAAGGATTATCAACAGTTACAAACGTCTCTGCCCGTACTCATTGTGGAAGAAGGGAAATTCGATGAACACAATCTGGAAATCGTCAAGCGCGACAAAGGGTATTTTTTAAGAATCTTAAAGGACCATGGTTGCGACGAACTCAAAAAAGTGCTCGTACTCACCGTAGACGGACAGGGCAGATCCTATCTGCAAGTGAAGGGAGAAAAATACCAAACGTTTGACTTAAACTGGAAGGAAACGCTATGGTAACATCTTAATTTTTATTGAAAGGAGATCGCAATGATTCGCACGATTACAAGCATTTTTATCACCCTCGGCTTAATTGTAGGAGTTTCCCTTTATGAAATTTATTACGTGCAAACGACTTTCCAAACGTTTGAAACCGCTTTGCGTGTCCTAAAAGACAAAACCGAACACGAAACGGTCAATTACGGGGACGGGCTTGCCATACGAGAGCTTTGGGACACCAAAAAAATGATTATGCACGTTTGGATTCCGCATAGCCCTTTACAGGAGATCGACTATCAAATCGACGAAACAATCGGATATATTTACGTACAAGAATACAGTAGTGCCCTTCCTAAAATCGAAGTACTGATCGGATTATCCGAAAATCTTCCCAAAAGCTATACCTTCCATATCGGCAATATCTTATAACAAACTTCAACGCGTACCTGCCCCACCCGTTTATAACAAAGCCGTGTTTTGCTCTATGCAAAACACGGCTTTCCGCTCATACTTTTTTCACTTTTATTCGAAGCATTTTGTTCATACCGATCATGCCGACCAGCAAGATTGCTAAAATCACGGGAAGCAGAAATATTCCGACCGCCTCGGCAAGCACCCCGACTAAAGGAGGCAATAAAAGATTTCCCATATATGCCGCCGCCATTTGCACGCCGATCATCGCCTGTGAACGTTCCCTTCCGAACACATCCGGCGTCATATGAATAATACAAGGATAAACGGGAGCACAACCAAGTCCGATCACCACAAACCCGATAAACGCCATGATACTCGGCAAAGGCAACAGGAGCAATAACACGCCGACGGAAATAATGCCGAGTCCCGTCCAAATCAACGTTCCGTCTTTGATTTTCATCGCCAAAAAACCGTTAACCCCTCGTCCCAACGTGATTCCGATGAAAAACAGACTTGCAAATGCCGAAGCGAGCTCCGTTTCCACGCCATGCACGGTCACAAGGTAGGTACTCGCCCAAAGAGAAGCGCTCGACTCCAATGCACAATAACAAAAAAACAGGATAAAACAATACACGGCACCGGGAATTTTGAAAATTTCCCGTAAGGAAAGAGGCGTTCCTTTCCTTTCGAGCGAATCGTCGGTTCCCGTCCCTGTTTTCTCCTCGCACTCATTCGACGCTTTTTTCCAAAGAGGAATGCTTACGAACACGATTGCCGTCAATACAACTTGAATGATCCCGACAATCCAATATCCGACACTCCAATCCTGCAACTCCAAGAGTGCAAAACTCATAATATACGGACTGATCGACGCTCCGATACCCCAAAAACAATGCAACCAACTCATATGTTGAGGCTTATAATGAAGCGCGACGTAGTTATTCAAAATCGCATCCACGCCGCCTGCACCCAATCCGTACGGAATTGCCCATACAACAAGCATCCAAAACTTCGTAGCCGTCGAAAAACCGAACAGAGCCGCCGCCGTCAAGGCGATACTCGTTGCCGTCACCATACCCGAACCGAATTTATGATTCAATCGATCGCAAAAAAGGCTGGAAATAATCGTCCCTAAGGAAATGATCGTAGAAATAATACCCGCATAGGATACGGGAACGGAAATTTCCGCATGCATTGCCGGCCACGCTGCCCCCAACAGCGAATCGGGCAACCCCAAAGAAATAAAGCATACATAAATCAACACCAACAATAACGTGCCCAAATTTCACCTCAATCGAACAGACCGTACTTCTTGGCAATTGCTATACTTGCCCGTAAAATATTTTCCAGACTTTTCCGTGCACGATCGGAATTTTCTTCCGACCACTCTTGCTCGCCCACCTTTTCGGTGAGTTGCACAAGTGCGTTAAAATTTCCGTAGATCGTTTTGGCTTCGTAATCGATTCCCGTATACAATTCGTCCTGATTGTCGTGCTGAATGGAGAAAAGTCCTTCCACGGTATCGTTCATCGAATACAAACCGCTCAAATCTCCCGTCTCGAGCATTTCCATCGCCTCGTTATTGAGTTTGGAAAGCAATTCGACAAAACGAGTCAATTCGTTTTGTTCTTTCTTTTCTTTCGCCTGTTCTCTCGCTTGCGCTTTTGCTTTTAACTTTTTTTCTACCGCTCTCTTCGACATTATAATTTCACTCCGTTCTTCTTTAATAATTCTCTTGCAGACTCTACGCTGTCCACGCCGGTCTTATTTTTAATAGGTGCAAACTCTCGTTCACGAACCACTTCGAAGGGCAACACCGTCCCCATGGGTTTGATAAGATCGACAGCAAGCGTCTCAAATTTCTTCCCGTTTTCCTTGTCTGGTTTATGAGGAACGCCGTTTTCGCCCAAACACTCGATTTTCTTCTCCACGATATGTACGGGAATTTTATTTCCGGCAACGGCACGCAACGTAGCAAAACGGAACAAGTAATTTAAGATTACGCCGTAACAATACGCAAGGCCGCCCTGTTCGTCTCGTTGATTTGCCATTTCTTCCGTCAGCTCGTAATACTCGATGATGTCTGGTTGTTCTCCGTCCAAACACAACACCCCGACCTTCTCTTCGGGCGCATTTTTCCGCACGACTTTCGCCCCGCAATTACAGCCCGATAAAATGGTTGCGCCCACGAATACGGGATCGGCAATGCGTTGCAACACGTTGTCCACCGCATAGATGTTGATCCATTCCACGCCCCGTCTTTGCAAATCTTCACATAAGCCGGCACGTTCCATCGAGGAAAACCATCCCCCGTTCCCGTTGGGCGAAATCGCCACCGCATCCTTGCGTTCGAGCAAGATTTTCCCGTCATACCCGACGGCGGGTGCCATATCCTGTTTGAAGAATTTCACTTCGCTTTCGGGATATCCGAAATACCCGTGTGTCTTCCAAAAATTCACCGTCTGCTCATGATTTTTATCGCTCGTCATGACATAGAGAGGCACGATTGCGCCGCACTCGTTCATGACTTCCGTCAAATTTTTCATTTGTTGCTCAAAGATATACAAAGGTTTGGTTAGACCGATATCGTACGCCCCTTTCGGACCGTCCACCCCCAAACGGGTGCCCATGCCGCCTGCCAGCAACACCGCCGCCACCTTTCCCTTTCGAATGGCGTCCTCGCCTGCCTGTTTATAGACGTCGTGATTTTTCTCGATTTCCGCAAGATCAAGTCCCTCGATAGGACGGATATCACGATCTTTACCGCTCATATCCACGGGATGTGCCAATGCGTCTTCAAAACTCCAGTCAATATTTGCAATGCCGGCAAGCAAGTTTGCCCTGCCGTTTTCGTCCAATTCCTCATAATATTGCAACAACTGCGATTGTCCCTTTTCTTCGAGCAACGCT
>CAZRAS010000020.1:0-9654 GCA_964598045.1 uncultured Clostridia bacterium
GCGTTCCGCAATGAAAAGATAAATGCGACGACATAAACTCAATAATAGAGCGATAATCGGCTAATATCGATTTACCGCTTTCGGTCAATGTCAGCCTTCTCCTGTTTTTCACCGCAAAACCTTTTTCACATAACCGTTCCATTGCGTTAAACGCACTAACTTTCGTAACGCATAATTTAGTCGCTAAATCCGACTGCTTCACCGCTACGTTCTCTTGACGCAATTCGTCTATTGCAATCAAGTACCTCAATTCCGACGCCGTCATATTCACCTCGTAAATAGTTAGCGTAGACTAACCGTTTATCAAAAATATATCGCATTGTTTTCATTGAAGAAAGTTAGTCTGCGCTAACCAATGCGCTAAAAAATAAGTTCTTTTTTAAGAACGCGTATAATTATACTATAAAAAACAAAGAAAGTCAACCATAAATTAGCGGTTGACTAAAATTTGTAGTTGTAAATTTCTTCGTAGAATGCGGGATTCTCGAAAGTTACATTACTCCGATACGCAAATTCAAGACTTTAAAGATCGGATAAACGATTAACCTCGCAGGTATTAGATTTTTGCAACCCATACCTATCTTTTTAACGCTTATCTTGCTTCCATTTAATTTTTTTTAACTTTTTTCGCATAAACGATTGACATTTACGATTTTTCGCAAAAAGTTTACAAATCCTTCACGAAACAGACCTTAAAAACGGTTGCTTTTTCTTTTGGAATATGGTATGATATAGAAGCTGCGCGTAGGCGGGGAGTTAGCGGCACCCTATATCTGCAATCCGCTATAGCAGAGCCGAATGCCTTTCCCGACGTCGTTTATGGGAGGTTTGCGCGCCGTAAGGAATGTTGATAGCAAGGTCTTATGCAACGTGATGCCGTGAACCGTGTCAGGACAGGAATGTAGCAGCTCTAAGCGGACGTTCGCGTGTGCCATAAGGAAGCTTTGCAGGAGTCACCTGCGGCGTTTCCGCTCCGGTAAATTACGGCAAAAAAGGATCGCGCAGTTTTTTTATTGTCAAAGAGCAGCGACGATACAATCTTGCGTCGCTCACAAAATGAAATCCGAAAAAGCAAATCCGCGGACGTTGTACAGACGCCGCGGATTTTTCCTTGTTTATATTTGACAAACCTACAATAGTTGATAACATTTCGATACTGTTGTAAACGCCGTCTGTCGGAGCTTCATTGCGGATTACTCCGTCGAGTGCCATAATCGTTGTTATTGAACATCTTCTTCATTTGAATCGTCACTCGTTACGTGTTTGCTTTCTTCCGTCAATGCAATCCTTTCCTCGCTCATCGCACTTTCGATTTCTTCGTCCGAACCCGTCGATTCGGCACTCACCGCACTTTCGATTTCTTCCTCCAAAACGATGGTTTCGCAACGAGTTCCCCTTTCAACTTCCGCATTTGAATCCGACTCGTTCGTCGTTTTTTCAAACAAATTCGTCAAATTCGTTTCTTTAACGGCAGAAAGGAGTTTTTTACATCCCTGTTTGGATAAAAGGTACCAAACGCCGACAATTATCCCCATCAGAAGCACGGCTACGACAATCCCGATCAATGCGCCCGAAAAATCCGTAACCATATCGGTTAATCGACAAGATCTCCCCGGCGTGAAATACTGAATAAATTCCGTTAAAACCGTACTCAATAAGCAAATTCCCGGCGAAAGCAGCATAAAACGTTTACGTTTCAGCACAAATAGTAAGGTGAACGTAACGCCGAATCCCAATAAGGCGTGTAACCCCATATGTCCCATGAGTTTTCTTACAATATAACTTGCCGACGTTGCAAATCCAACGTGTATCGTCTTTTCCGCATACAAGCTTTCATCCAAAACACTTTGACAACGAATCGTCACGTTTCCGAAAAAAGTTGCGACAAGCTTACCGTTTTCATCGATTGTCGCAGCGCCTTTCACAACCGACCATTGTATCGCATCGGAATATTTTTCAGGTGCATGATAAGCGGTATATCGGTACTCTCCGTGCGGCAGTACGATGTCCGCTCCAACAATCGTTAACGACTCGGGCCGTATCGGTTGAACATGGACAATTCTTTCAAGAACCACGTCGGGATTATAAACCGATTGAAACGTCAATGTAACAGTCCCCCACGTTCTCACCATAAGTTTATAGTTTGAAATACTGATAATATTTCTATCGCTTGACGTAACTTTGCAAGTATAATCCTCCGAAGTCCGCCCATCCTCCATCTCGAACAGCGTACGATAATCTATTACGTCATTGCCGTCTACAATTTCAATGGTATCCTTTAAAACAATTTCGCTTATGGGACAATAATCGCTATTCTCCACCACAACGGGGAGGGTGTACGTTTCCTTTTTCCCATTGGAAGTTAACGTTGCGATAATTTCGGTTTCTCCTGCCGAACGGGCAAACACTTTGTTTTCAGTCAAAAAAGCAACAGACGAATCAGTAATTTGCAGAGAAGCGATTTCCACAAATGTTTTATCATGATTCAGCATGATTTTCGCATATTGCCCTACTTGTAACGTATTATTCGCCCCGACTCCGGACAAAGTGAAAGCTTTTCTCTCCGGATATTCCGCATCAAAAACGTTTTCGCCGACACACCAAAAAACTTTCGTATCATAAATCGAAGGATCACTTTTAAGCGACATCGTTACATGAACGGTACCCTTATTCAAAAAAGTTACATTTCCGTCGGCATCCACGGATGCCAAACGCGGGTTATCGACAGAAAACTCAACTTCCGTATCCCGCGTGCTTGTCGGATAATAACTTGCATCCAAGGAAATCGTTTCCCCTACGTAATATCTACCGCCATCGTGAGCGGATGCTACGATGGTGACAGATTGCGTTTTATAGCTCTCTTCCAGCTTATTCGATAAATCGAGAGAAGCATCTACCTTCCCTGTAATAAAAGAGGTAAAGGCACTGCTAAGCTCTCCCGTCAAACAAGATTCCGCGACAAGAAAGGTGAACAATAAAAGCGTACAAACAAGTGCTAACCTTCCTACAAATTTCACTATTTTCAAATATGTATCCTCTTTTTTTATCATGCTATTTTACACCTCATTTTTATGATACGGCAATCTCTGAACGAGGAAACGGCACCAAACATTTTCCGTTCAGTGCCGTAAGTCATTACTCTTGATAAAAATCCCGTGCGTTTTGCTTCGTCCGAAACGCATTTTTCGTCTCGTTCACGAGCTTATCATCGTATATAACGCCTCCTCGATTACAATACCGTCGGAACAAAGAAATATACCACGAACAACACCGCAATCACAATCGTTACAATCGAAACCGTCCAAACGGGTTTTTCATTCTTTTCCTTGTTCATCGCCCATTTCACGAGTTCACACAAATAACCGATCGTCCCAATGAGCACGTAGGACAAAATTGCCATTCCGATCCCCTTCGTGATCGAATATCCCAAAGGCATCACTGCGATCGCCAAAAATGCAGGCACTGCCGTACGAACATCGCTGAAATCGATGTCTTTCACACCCTTGAGCATCAATACGCCCACGTAAACCAACGCCGACGCAGACGCTGCACTGGGAATCATGGCAAAGACGGGAAGAAGGAAAATGGACAACGCAAACATAATCGCCGTCACAAGCGCCGTCAAACCCGTTTTACCGCCTGCTGCAATCCCGGAACCCGATTCCACGAAAGTCGTTACCGTCGAAGTACCCAACAACGCGCCTGCGCAAGTTGCGATAGAATCGGCATACATGATTTTATTATAGTTGATAGGCGTACCGTTTTCGTCGAGCAAGCCTGCCGCCGAGCAGCAGCCCACACAAGTGCCCATCGTGTCAAACATATCGATCATGCTCATCGTGATAATCAACATCATCACGGTGAAGAAAGAGCCTTGAGGAAAATTAAAACCTTCCTTAAAACAAATACCGAACACTCCGTTTTCCCCGGAGAAATAGTCTGCAAAGTTTTCCCAGAATTTCCACGTTACGCCCGGCTGTGTACCCGTAATGTACTGCACGTTGGTTACACCCAAGGGAATTCCCAAAAGGGTTGCTGCCAAAATTCCCAAAATCACCGAACCTTTCACGTTTAAGTGCGAAAGCACGGCTATTACGATCAACCCGAACAAACATACAAGTGCACTGTACACGTTCAGCTTGTCCGCCGCCGTAGCGGTGCCGGAGAAGATATTGCTAAACGCCGCCAAATCCAACAACGTATACTCGTTGTCCACGATCACCTTCGCATTCTGGAAACCGATAAACGCGATAAACAAACCGATCCCTACGGGAATTGCCTTGCGAATGCCGGCAGGAATTCCGTCGAAAATCAACTGACGAAGGGATTTACCGTTGACGGAAACAACCGAAAGCAAGAAGAATACAAGCCCGGAAATCAGCACCATCAACATGGCGTTGCCAAGACTGAACTGGAATCCGTACGTCGAAAAAGCACCGACACCGCCGCCGATAATCGAACCGACTAAAGAGTTCAAGCCCATACCCGAAGCTTGTGCCAAGGGCAACTTTGCCAAAAATGCCATCAAAAGCGTACCGATGACCGCGCCGAATGCCGTCGAGATAAACACGGATGACCACATCGCATTTTCCGTCTGATTATAGAAAAATTGATTTGGATTTACGGTCAATATGTAACACATCGCCAAGAAGGTGACGACGCCTGCCATAATCTCCGTTTTCAACGTGCTGCCGCGTTTGGTGACTTCGAAAAAGCTGTCAATCCTCTTTCCAAAGCCGTTCAACGTCTTTGCCTCCTGCTCCTGTACCTGATTTTCACTCATAATACACTCCTAAAATATATTTTTTGCAAAGGGAACTCCCTTTTACTGCCAAAAACGCAATAAAAAGCCACGCTGAAGCAATCGATTGCAAACGTGGCGACGTCCTCTTCCCGTAAATATAATAGGAAAAATACCCTCAAAACAGTCCGTTCGAGGAAAAAAACGCCGATAGTCGAAGCGGTGTGGCGCTTCGGTAGAAACTATGAAACCACCTTTCACATTATATCGGTTGCTCGCAAAAAGCGCATGAATTTTTATATATTCTTAGTATACACGAATTTTTGTCCAAAAGTCAAATGAATTTCACCGCTTTTTCATTTTTCGACGTTTTTTCCCTTTTCCCTTCTTTCTTATGATAAAAGGACGGGTACCACCCGTCCTTTCTTTTTTCCGTCTTCCACGCCCTATATCGGCAACGATTGCAATCACGCCCCCTTATTTTTGCTCGAAAGCAAGCGTGAGCGTCTGCTCCCCGATCGGCACGGAAATCGTCAGCCTTCCCTCTTTGAGGGAAAATTCCCGTTGAAAACTCTCCTTTCCGACTATGATAAAGCTACCCTTTTCCCGATCGTATACATACTCCCCCGTTTCCTCTTGCGGCATTCCGTCGCATACCCGATAATGCAAAATAAAAACGCCGTCCTCCTTCAATTCCAAATGAATATAGGAGAATAACGCAAGATAATCCTTGTCGTTCAATTTCGCTTGCGTGCATTCGTAAATTCCCCAATGCGGGTTGGTGATCTCTTTCAAAGACGCACTTCCGCAGCCGGAAAGCATCATCGCCCACGCTATAAGCCCGCCCAGCAATCCGCTTTTCACTTTCTTCATGAACACAGTATGTCCGTTTCACTTCCTTTTATGCGCCAAACGAACGCCGTCGCTGTTGATGATCACCCCGATAACAAAACATACCATCAAAATATACAGCCAGAGCAAAAACACGATAAGAGTTGACAACGCCCCGTATAACTTGGACATATTCACGAGCTTCAAATATACGGAAAAACCAAGCACCGCAACCACCCATAATCCCACCGTCAAAATCGTGCCCGGCACGAACAACCGAATCCTTTCCCGATGCGGACAAACATATGCGTTGAGCAACAACACCAGAAAAAAAGAGACGGTGATGAGCAAAATATAATCTGCAGGAATTTTCCATTTTTTAGACAATACACGTGAAAACAGATAACTGCCCATGGCAAACGTGCTCAAAAAAAACAGGACAGCCGCCATCACGATCAAGAGAAGAAAAAGCGCCCCCAATCGAACGCGAAGCCCTTGTCTTTTCGGATGCTCGTCATAGATAAGTTCTCCGCTTCTTCTCATTTGGTAAAATAAAGTCGTCGAAGAATAGAGGGTGGTGCAAATCAATAAAAGGGATGCCCCGGCAGTGGCACTTCTCGCCTCTCTCTGTACGAAGAAAAACATATCTTTAACCGAATCGAAAACGGGTAACGCCAAGATCTCGTCTGCGGTGACGGATAGTTTTCCGATTACCAAAGATATCCAAAAAGAGAGCGGAATGATGGACATAATCAAAAAAAAGACCAACGTTCCCGCAATGGTGGTATATTTTTTTAAGGATAATAAATCGTACTTTTTTCTTAAAAACCGATAGACGGTGCGCAACTTTCCCATACGAATAAGTATGCGCCGTTTTTTCGTTTTCTAAAACAAAAAATCGACGTTCCGAAAAATCGATACGCCGATCGTGTCTCCTAGCTCGAATTATCATTCCTTTTATTCCAAAAGAGCTTATCCTTTTAATTTCCTTCCAACATAATGCGAATAATTTCTTTATCCGTCTCCCTCATGCCGTTATGCGCCAAGCGCGACACACTCTCGATCGTCGTCTCCACGTCCGATTTCACGATACCGTCGCCGGCAAAAAACTCGTTGCCGTTGTAATACATATTCAGTCCCAACAATCCGCTTTCCACAGCCGTGGCAATCTTCGCCGCACAACTCGCTTTCGCTCCGTCGCAAATAATCCCCGAATCGATGGCAAGCGCATTGACAAGGGTATGAGACACTTCCGCCTCGCCGCCGCCCAGTAAATACGTGATACCGCAAGCTGCCCCTGCCCCGGCGGAAACCACGCCGCAATACGCCGAAAGCGCGCCGATACCCGTCTTCAAATGAACGGTGATCAGGTTGGAAACGCAAAGTGCGCGATAGAGCTTTTCCTCCGAACAATGCATTCCTCTCGCATACACGATGACGGGTACGGAAGCCGTGATTCCTTGATTGCCGCTTCCCGAATTGATGACGACGGGAAGCTCGCAACCGTTCATGCGGGCGTCGCTCGCTGCCGCTGCATACGCTTTCGCCGTAATTTTAATATCCGGCTGATAGGAACGCAACAACACTTTGCCCACGTTCGCCCCGTATTCGTTTCTCAATCCCTCTTCCGCAATCGCCATATTATAGTCGATTTGACGATCGAGCGTCTTCCGAACGTCGGCAATGTCCACACGATCGGCAAACTCCAAGATTTTCCGCACGGTAAGCCCGCTTTTATCCGCCTTTTGTCTCTCCTCCCCGGCACGTTCGAAAAGGGTGATTCCGTCCCGTTTCACGCACACGACGTTGGTATGCTCGTCCGCAATCCGCACAAAAGCTTCATGTTGTTCCGAACGGAGAGTTACAGCAATATCGAAAACGCGTGTATTTTCAGGCGTAATCACGCTGACCGGAAATATCTCTTTTTGCCTTTTCATCTCTTGAATTTGTGCCGTCGAGACTTCGGCGATCACCTCAAGCTCCGCATCTGCATTTCCTGCAACCAGCCCGGCGATAAACGCCGATTTAATTCCTCGCATTCCGCCCGTATGCGGAACGGTGACACTCTTGGCATTTTTTACGATGTTGGGACTTACCGCCACTTCCGCGGAAACAGGCTCGTCCTCTAAAATTTTACGAGCTTTCGCCGCCGCATAAGCAATGGAAATAGGTTCCGTACACCCCATGGCGGGCACGAGTTCCTCTTTGAGTATTTGAACGTACAATTCACTTTCTTCTTTCGTAATCATAATTTTCTCCTAACCTACCGATGAACGTAACGTATCGATAATATGTTTTGCATACGCCTGCGCGACGTCTATTCCCGTAGCTTGCTCAAATCCTTCGAAGAAAGCGTTGGAGTTAACCTCGCACAATACGGGGCCTTCCTTCCCCTCCAACAGATCCACACCGCAATAATCGAGTCCCAGCGCAATTGCCGCGCCTTCCGCCGCCCGAATATACCCTTCGTCCAATCGGATTGCTTTTCCGATGCCGCCAAGCTCGATATTCGAGCGAAATTCCTCGCCTTTTGCCACTCTCTCCATTCCGCCAAGCGCCTTGCCGCCCACGACGATCACCCGAACGTCTCTGCCCTTCGAACATTCGACATACTGCTGATAAAAATGGGGCGTATGCAGAAGATCTTGCTCGACTTTTTTCAAATGAAGCATATCATGTACGAGTTGAACTCCTGCGCCAAAAGAACCATAGCTCGTCTTCGCCACGAGCGGAAAGCCTAACGCCTCCCCTACGTTCCGCAAAAACGCCTCATTGACGGTCGCTTTTTTATTATAACAAAGAGGGGCGGGAATCGTCTTCGCCAAACGAAGTCCCTTCCCCTGCAAGGCAAGATAGGTAGACGCCTTGTCGTCGCAAAGCTCCACGGCGCGCGCACGATTAAAGAGGCGCAAACCAGCCTGTTCCAACATGACCCCTAAATATTTATCCTTATCCAAATAGACGACGAAATCGTATGTCGAAAACTTGTCGATTCGCACCTCGCCGTTTTCCTGCATGATCGCGTACATGTCTCCGTTTTTAACAAGATCCGTTTCCACCCCGAGCGTATGCAAGGATTTTTGAATTTTCTCTCCTTGTGTGAAAAACTTTTTTTCGGTAGGATACCCGTTGATGATGATAGCTCCACGCATACCTGCTGCCTCCGTTTATAAAAAAAGGGCGATTTCCTCGCCCTTTCTTACGTCTTCTTACGCTTCTACTCGAATGAGGGATTCAACTATTGCTGCGCCCGATGCATTGATCTTCGCCACCGCATTTTTCACGCTGTTTTCCTTCGTCTGATGGGTGATGATGACAAGAGGCACTTTCCCCTCGCGCGGTTCATCCTTTTGTGCAATTTCCACGATGGAGACGTTGCATTTTGCAAAAATACCCGTAATCTTCGCAAGCGTACCTGCCCTGTCATCGACGGAAAGACGCAAATAATAAGCGCTCATGAAATCGGAAACGAACTTGACGTTGTTTTCAGCCGTCGCATTATTCTTGAAAGTGGAATAGCGAATTTCCGAATGTGTCGCCGCATAAAGCACGTCGCTTACCACAGCGCTCGCCGTCGGCAACGCACCTGCGCCGCGCCCGTACAACATAACGTCGTCCACGGCGTCTCCCGTCATATATACGGCATTATACGCATCGTTCACACTCGCCAAGGGATGGGTGGAAGGAATAAAGGTGGGATGCACGCGCACCTCGATCGTGTTATCCTTACGTTTCCCGATGGCAAGCAACTTAAGACTGTATCCGATTTCCCGACCGTATGCGATATCGCGCGTATCGATTTTGCTAATCCCCTCGCGAAAAACCTTCGTATAGGGAATCTTCGTATGGAACGCCATGGAAGAAAGAATGGACAATTTATAGGTAGAATCAAATCCGTCCACGTCCGCCGTAGGATCCGCTTCCGCATAGCCGAGCTTCTGCGCTTCTCTCAAAACCTCTTGATAATCCGCGCCCTCGTTTGCCATTTTGGTCAAAATATAATTGGTCGTACCGTTGACAATCCCCATCATGCTCGTGATATGGTTGGCTTGTACGCCGTCCAAAAGGGTACGAATAATGGG
>CAZRAS010000021.1:0-9584 GCA_964598045.1 uncultured Clostridia bacterium
GCGTCACTTCCATTGGGGAGCGGGCGTTCTATAATTGCTACAGCTTGACAAGCGTCACCATTGGCGACGGCGTCACTTCCATTGGGGAGCGGGCGTTCTATAATTGCTACAGCTTGACAAGCGTCACCATTGGCGACGGCGTCACTTCGATTGGTGATTCTGCGTTCCGATATTGCCACAGCTTGACAAGCATCACCATTCCCGACAGTGTCACTTCCATTGGGTATGAGGCATTCTCTTCTTGCAGCAGCTTGACAAGCGTCACCATTGGAGATGGTGTGACTTCCATTGGTGAGAATGCGTTCTCTAGGTGCGTCAGCTTAACAAGCGTCATCATCCCAGACAGCGTCACTTCCATTGGAGATTGGGCGTTCCGATATTGCAGCAGCTTGACAAGCGTCACCATTCCCGACAGCGTTACCTCGATTGATTCGACTGCATTCTCTGATTGCGACAGCTTGAATTTTCAAGAATATGGCAATTGTCAATATTTAGGCAATGAAGAAAATCCCTATCTTGCTTTGATTCAAGCGAAAAATCAAAATTATTCTTCTTATTCCATTCATGAGAATACCAAAATAATTGTGGATTCCGCATTTAATAATTGTTCTCGTATGACAAGCATCACCATCCCCGATAGCGTCACTTCGATTGGTGCAGATGCGTTCTCTAATTGCTCCGGCTTGACGGGAGTATATATTACGGACATAGCCGCATGGTGTAATATTTCATTCACAGATTTTTTTGCGCAGCCTTTGTGCTATGCAAAGAAATTATATGCAAATAATGTGCTTGTAACAGAACTTACGATTCCCGATTCCGTAATAGAAATTAAATCGTATACATTCTATTGTTGCAAGAGCCTGACAAGCGTCACCATTCCTGATAACGTCACTTCCATTGCGTTGTCTGCATTCTTGTATTGTGACAACTTAGTATTTACTGAGTATAAAAATTGTCAATATTTAGGTAATGAAGAAAATCCGTATCTAGCTTTGATTCATGAAAATGTTCAAAATTATTCACCCTGTACCATTCATGAGAACACAAAAATTATTGCAGATCGTATCTTTATGCACTCAAGATTGACAAGCATCAACATACCCGACAGCGTCACTTCCATTGAAAATTCTACATTCTGGAGTTGTACCATCCTGAAAAGCATCACGATAGGCAACGGCATCACTTCCATTGGTGAGAATGCGTTCTTTAATTGCAGCAGCTTGACAAGTGTCTATTATAAAGGCACGGAAAGCGAGTGGGATACAATCTCTATTAGTGGAGGAAATGGGAATATGACAAATGCAGCTCGTTACTATTACAGTGAAACAGAGCCTACGGAAAACGGCAACTACTGGCATTACGTAGACGGCATTGCCACCCCTTGGGTTTCCACAAAAGAATAATAAAAACATATGAATAACGGAGCGGCTTACTCGCCGCTCCGTTCCTTTTTTATAACCCAACGCATACATGGGTACTTCTCCGATCGTTAAAATATACGTTTTCCCCACGTATTTCCTTTCCATTTTTCAACAATTAAAATCCTTCGAGATCGTCGAGGGTAAGCTCGAACGAGCGAATAAAATGTTCGAAGAAATACTCCACCTCGGGCATCTTCAAATTGTGCAAATCCTTTTCGATAGACTTTTTCGCCTTCGTAAACTCGGTGTTACCCGAACGGAATTCCTCCAAACATTTGATATAGGCAGACAGACGATCTGCCGCCTTCACAAGGCGATATTCTTGGCTGTTCTCGTCCGCAAGCACGTAGGGCGCAATGTGAATTCCCATTTCTTTAGGAAGCATGGCAGCAATTTTTTGCGCCGCTACCTTTTCAAGTTCTTTATACGCCCCTCGAATACTCTCGTCGTAATATTTCACGGGCGTAGGCAGATCCCCTGTCATAACCTCGCTGGTCTCATGGTACATGGCATAAAGAACAGTCGTGAGCACATCGGCATTCCCGTCAAAAACTTCGTTGTGAATGGTCACCAAGGCGTGTGCAAGCACCGCAACGGACTGGGAATGTTCCATAATATTCTCTTCCCGTACCGAGCGCATCAGTTGCCAACGCTTGATATATTTCATTCTGTCCATATAAGCATAAAAATCGTAACGCATTTTCTTCCTCTTTTCGGCTTTAAACGATTGACAAAGCCTCTCGTATTGTTTTATAATGTAACTACAAAAATTTGATATACCGTCGTGGGTGCTTTGCGAATACCGCAAGGCTGAGATTATACCATTCGAATCGGCAGGGTAATCCCTGAGCGAAAGACAACTTGTCTATGATACAAAATAGATAGGAGTATTTTACACCCGCGAAAAATGCGGGTGTTTTTTCTTCGACGGTAAAAGGAGGTTTTATGTTTCTCAATTCCCTTTTGGACGGCATGAAGCTGTATCCGTTCTTATTCGATACGCCCTTCAACGCCGTTCGAGCCGTCGCAATCTGGCTGAGCCTTGCTTTGCTCGTCACACACCTGGTATGCTTGTTTCTCTTCAAAGATGAAAAGCGCAAGCGTTTCCTCCTCTTTGCGGGATTCACGTGGCTCGCATATGGCTGTGTACTCGGCGCCGTGCAACTTCTCCTCTCCTTCCTTGAGGACGGCATAGAACTCATCGTATTCCTTCCTCTGTTGATCTTGCTCGTATGTCTTATCACAAGCGCAACGTTGCTCCTGTGGAAACGAACCAAACGCATGATCGTCACACTTATTTGCATATGCGGAACAGCATTCATCGCAACCATGGTATGTCTCGGCATTCATTTTAACTCGGGAAATGCCGCAGACAACAACTGGCTGACCAACGAAGACGTGAAATCTCTTGCACTCTACGTCAGCAGCCTCGTCGCAGTAGCACTGCTTCTATTCATCACGTGGTTCTTCGGCAGAAACGAAAGCAAAGATTTCGACTCCAAGTCCATTACCTATGCAGGAATTTGCATTGCCATGAGCTTTGCCCTGTCCTATCTTCGTCTCATCAGAATGCCGCAGGGCGGCTCGATCACGCCCGCTTCTCTATTGCCCCTCATGATTTACGCCTATTTATTCGGCGTGCGCAAAGGGGTGTTTGCAGGATTCGCCTACGGACTTTTACAGGCTTTACAAGATCCGTCTATTTTACATCCTGCACAATTTTTACTTGACTATCCCGTTGCTTTTGCCTGGATCGGAATTGCAGGGATTTTTGCGAAAGTAAAAAAACTCGACAAGTATCCGCAGCTTCAATTCGCTTGCGGGGCAACCTTGGCAGGCTTAGGCAGATTCGCCATGCACTTCCTTTCAGGCGCATTCGCCTTCGGCGCGTTTGCACCGGAAGGCACCCCTGTCCTTTTGTACAGTTTCACCTATCAGGCAGGATATGTCCTGCCCGACTTGGCAATCGCCGTCATCGCCGGCATCTTATTATTCTCTTCCAAAACATTCGTAAAGGAATTACGCAGCGTGAAGAAATAAATGTTGACGCATACATGGTATCGTCATTATTTATTTTCCGTCGTCCGATGGGCGACGGATTTTTAATAGACTGCGATCTTGTCGAACTTGGCTTTGTCGACGACGATCTTTCCGCCTTCGATATCGAACTTGACGATCACACCGTTAACGGAAGGAAACAGAATACGTTTCCCGTCCTTTATCAGCGTATAGACGTCGGACGACAGATTTTGAATATCTTCGACAACACCGAGAATTTCTCCCTCTTCCGTTTCGCACGTAAGTCCGAGAATATCAACGATGTAATGCCGTCCGTCCTCAAGGGGAGGGGCATCCTCGCGCGCGCCTTCTATTTTTTTACCGCGGAAAAGCTCTGCCGCGTTGCGGTCGGGAATCCCTCGCAAATTCATATATACCGAACCGTCAGGTCCTACGCGGAAAGAAAGAATTTTATAGGGCGTATCGTCGATATACACCGTGCCGAACTCCTTAATATCCTCGGGAAAATCGGTGTACGTTTTCACCTTTAATTCTCCGCGAATCCCCTGCGGCTTTAACACTTCGCCGATTATAAGACGATTCATACTTATCTCCTTCGATTGATTGTCAAAATTTCGAAAATTCAGTTTCGATGCAGGGCATTTTCCCGTGTACCTCAACTGCAATCTCCGAAAAAGACGAGCCCCCATACGAGCGAGAATTTTTTATTCCACACCTATATAATCTCATCTTATACATGGTGTCCCCATATAGGTAAAAAAGGCTTTTATACAAAGCCTTTTTATCACTTTTTCTCTTATTCTACGTCCGAATTCACGGCGGCGCCGCCTCTTTCGCGAATTTCCACGGCGTATCTTTTCTCGCTTGCAGGGGTAGCAGCACGCACGATCGTACGCATTGCCTTTGCAATTTTACCCTGCTTGCCGATCACTTTGCCCATGTCGGAGGGAGAAAGCACAACAGTCACCTCGATGACGCGGTCCTTTTCATTGACGATATATTCAACGTTCTCCTTGTCTTCTGCAAACTGTCCGACGATGTATTTGATTAAATCAAGCATGATAAACTCCCGTCGCTACTTATTTGCTCTTCTTGGTTTTCGTCTTGGAAGGGCTGAGCTTGTTGCTCTTTTCCATAGCGCCTGCCTTTACGAGCAAGTTCTTAACGGTTTCGGTAGGCTGAACGCCTTTTGCGAGCCAATCTTTTGCTTTTTCCACGTCGATATCGTAACCAACGGGGTTGCTTGCAGGACTATAGTGGCCAACACAGTCAATATATTCGCCGGTTGCAGCCTTTCTGCCGTCAACGACTACCACACGGTAGATAGGGTTCTTCTTATCGCCCATTCTGAAAAGTCTCATTTTTACCATAATAAATACCTCCAAAGTATCTTAAAATATTTTTTCTTTTTTATTTCACGACTTTCGCCGTTTTTACCTTTATTATATTAGAAGGGCATTCTAAATTTGCCCTTGCCGCCTTTCAACTGTTTCATCAACATCTTCGTCTGGTCAAACTGCTTCAAAAGCTGGTTAATCTCCTGCACCGTCGTGCCCGATCCTGCCGCGATTCGACGTTTTCTCTTGCTGTCGATGATCGACGGATTGTCACGCTCTTGCTTGGTCATGGAAAGAATGATCGCCTTCGTACGTTCGATTCTCTTTTCATCGACGTCCCCTTCGTTCACCTTGAGTTTTCCGGCTCCGGGAAGCATTGCGAGCATGGCAGAGGCACCGCCCATTTTCTTCATCATATCAAACTGTTCCAAATAATCGTTGAGGGTGAAGGAATTTGCCAACATCTTTTGCTGCATCTTCTTCGCGTCCTCTTCGGTGATCGCTTGTTGCGCCTTTTCGATCAGGGAAAGAACGTCCCCCATACCGAGAATCCTCGATGCCATACGATCGGGATAGAAGGGTTCGAGATCCCCCATTTTTTCACCGACACCGATAAATTTGATGGGTTTTCCCGTCACCGCTTTGATGGAAAGACAAGCACCGCCACGCGTATCGCCGTCAAGTTTGGTAAGAATTACACCCGTTACGTCCAAGCGAGCATTGAAAGTTTCCGCAACGTTCACCGCTTCCTGCCCCGTCATCGCATCGACAACAAGCAAAGTTTCGGTGACTTCCACTTCTTTTTTAATATTTTCAAGCTCCTGCATCAACGTATCGTCGATTTGCAGACGACCTGCCGTATCCAAGATCACCGTATCGTAGCTCATAGAACGAGCGTACTCGATCGCCTGTTTTGCCGTTTTTACCGGGCTTTGCGTGCCCTTTTCAAACACTTCCACCTGCACGTTTTTACCCACCACTTGAAGCTGGGTGATCGCCGCCGGACGATAAATATCGCCTGCCACCAACAAAGGACGTTTACCCTGTTTTTTAAGCAACGCTGCAAGTTTTCCGCAAAGAGTCGTTTTTCCGGCACCTTGCAAACCGCACATCATAATGACGGTGGGAAGCTTGGAAGATACCTCCAACTTCGCATTTTTAGAGCCCATCAACGCAATGAGTTCCTCGTTGACGATCTTAATGACCTGTTGCGCAGGATTCAGGGAAGACAAAATTTCCTGTCCGACCGCCTTTTCCGATACGTCCGCAATGAACTGTTTGGCAACCTTAAGGTTGACGTCTGCTTCCAACAGCGCCACACGCACTTCGCGCATTGCCGTACGTATTTCCAGCTCCGTCAACTTTCCTTTTTTGGTTAATTTCGAAAATATATGATTTAATCTTTCCGATAACGATCCGAATAAAGCCATTTATTTCTCCTCATTTTCTCGAAACATACTTCCGACGATCTCGTTCTTCCCGTCCGACAAACTTACTTCTCCGCCGTATTCTTCGATCACGCCGCAAAGTGATTTTTTCAACTCTTGAAGATCCGAAGAAATTTCAGGATGACGCTCATACATGGAAGATATCCAGCGATCGACCGTCGTCATATACGCGGAATATTCAAGATCTGCCCGATTGAGTGTCACGTCAAAATGAAGCTTTTCCTCATAATTTTCCAATTGTTTCCTGCATTTTTGCAAGCAATCGGAAACGCTCTGACGAGATACGCCCTTCTGCTCGGCAATTTCGCCGAACGACAAATCGTAATTGAAATACAGATCGGAAATCTCCCGTTGCGTAGAAGTCAAAAGAGGGGAATAAAGATCCCACAGCCGAAGAAAATGCAAATCGTCTTTCATCCTTTTTCCTCCGTTCTGTTTTCGTACATTATTATACACGAAAAACAAACGGGTGTCAAGCATTTTTACTTGACACCTGTACTATTTTTCTCTTTTTTATAAAATTTTCTTTTTATTCACCGACCTCTTCCGTTTGCATCTTTTCAGCCTCAGTTTCCTCCCTCGGCTCCAAAGTTTCGAAAAGTTCCGTCCCCTCCGTCTGCTCCGCACACGCCGTCAAGCTTTCTTCCGTCTCTTTGGTCGCGGCAATTTCCTTTGCAGCCTCCTCTTCGTTTTTCCAATTAAATTCAAGAAGCAACAACAAGGCGGAATAGGTAAGCCCGGGACCGAAATTGAACATATGACAATCCAAAAGACTCGTCAAAAGCAACCCTAATACACACAAACCGATAAAGTACTTTTCCACGTTTCTTCTTCTGAATACCATACGCAACGTTTCCACGCGATGATAACAATAGGCAAGGAATCCGACCGAACCGGTGCTGGCAATCAATTGCACGGCGGTGTTATGATAGCGAGCAGGCAAAAACTCCCCGATCGAGTTATCTCCCCAGCGGAACGCGCCACATTCGTAGAATCCGTTTCCGAAGAACGGTGCTTCAAAAAACTGATCGAGCCCACCGAAATAGATATCAAATCGCCCGGCATCGTTCATACCTTTTTCGATCACCGAATAGAACATTTTGACGATGACGTCCCAACAAATTACACACCCTATTCCCAACAAAGCGAAAAGAATTCCCTGCGTAAGAAGGAGAGATTTCCTTCGTTTCGATTTCCAACAAGTAAGCAGAAGGCAAACGCCGTAAATGAAGGAACCGAACAACATCCCCCCGCGGCTCTGTATAAATAGAATGACGGCATAGAACAAGTTTCCGATAAGCAAATACACCCAGTTGTACGATTTCTTCACCGTCGCATAATAAAAGGGAGCGGGAATGCAAATGATCATTGCCCCGGCAACGTTGTTATAAATTCCCCAACCGGTATACAATTGCCCACGATCGAACCCTTCGCCTTCGATAAACACTTTCTCGAAAAAACCTGCCTGCTGCAACATCCCGACCACTTCCAAGGACAAAAGCACCCCCATCACCATCATGAGATAGGCAAAATAACTCTTATCCACTTTCTTGAAATCGACGGTGTAGTAGAAAAAGAAGTAGGAAAAGGAAAGCGCCGCAATCTCGGTAAACCCGAAAAATACGGTATTCCATTTATAGTGTTCCGTAAAAAGTCCGCCGAGCATATACGCGACGCCGAGCACGATAAATCCGATCCCGAGCATCGGGAATTTTCTACGCTCTTTATGCGCGATGACGTCGAAGGTCCAACGCAAAGCCACGAACAACGCCAACATTCCGATGACGATCCAAAGATTGATTTTTCCCATCGGCGTCAAGAAAATGGACGTTTGCTCGTATCCAAGGGGATTATTCTTCCTCGAAAATATAAAATACAATCCGCAAGCCACCGGCATCGTGCAAAGCATATCTTCCGCAAACAACGACGCCAACGCCACAAACGCAAGCATCGTATACATCATGGGAATTTCCCAAGAAAAAAGATTGGAGACAAGAATACAAGCAGCCACGAAAACGGCGCTGTATTTGCTCTCCAACAACACTTTCACATATCGAACTATACGATTGTCTCTAAGGCACGGAAATAATTGAACCAACATAGCAATTATCGAATACCCCCTCGTCAAAAAAGTTAGTATAGCCCCCGCTTGCATCTATTATAGCAAACCCGTGTTCATTTTGCAACATTTTTCCCTTTATTTTTCAAATTTTATCTATAAAATAAAAAAATTACCCCCCCCCCCCGATTCAAAAAACGAATTGATAAATCGGAATTCGACAATTTTATGAAAACAAATCTGTTCTTTTGTGATTTAATTCGGATTGTTTCCACACAAGTTTTCAAGTCACATACCGTTCCTATATTCGCTTACATATAGACACGGAGAGCGCATGTGACGACACGCACTTCCATATTATGCGACTTATGCATCGTTCGGTCACAAAATACACAAAAAAATCCTCCCCTTATCGGGAAGGATCGAAAACTTACTGCGTGACGATTACCTGCGCGTAGCGAAGAACCTTTTCTCCTTTTTTATAGCCTTTGAGGTAGGCTTGTTTCACCATGCCGCTCTCCTCGCCTTCTTCGGCAGGAACCGCCATGATCGCTTCCATGGTATCGGCATTAAAGGGTTGACCGACGGGATCGACCTCTTCCACCCCCTCTCCTTCAAGCACTTTCTTAAAGGCGGTAAGCACCATGTTCAAGCCTTGCTTGGTGTTCTCGTCCGTGCAAGCTTGCAACGCTCTTTCCAGATTATCTCCGACCGGGAACAGGGAAGCAATTACGTCGTTTCTCCCTTCCTGATAACGCTGTGCCGCCTGATTCTGCGTGCGACGACGGTAGTTTTCATATTCTGCCGTCACGGCATACCACTTGCGTTTGTTATCCTCCGCTTCCGCAAGTGCCTTTTCAAGTTCTTCCTGTTTTTTATTTACCTTTTCTTTTTTCTTGGATTTTTCTTCCTTCACAGGCGTTTCAACCTCTTGTTCTTTCAATTCTTCGTTTTCCATTCTTAAACCTCACGAGAGTCGTTCTATTGCTTATATATAACGCAATTTTCGCATTTTTAAACAGCGATCGCGCAAATCGAGGACAATCTGCTTAAATCTCCAAATGCGCAAATTTCTCTCGACGAGAATAACGATAGAAAATCGCCTTTCTGCCGATCACCGCCACGGGCACCGCTTCCAAAAGCTCCGCCACGTTTTCCGCAAGATTTCTCACGTCTTCGTCCACCGTGTCCAAAATGCTGACCTTGATAATCTCGTGCGCATCGAGTGCGTCCGAAAGCGTTTTCAAGAGGTTGTCGGTGACACCCCCTTTTCCGATTTGCGTAACGGGAGAAATCG
>CAZRAS010000022.1:0-9502 GCA_964598045.1 uncultured Clostridia bacterium
AACCGCTGCCGAAGCAGGTGTTCGGGCATCCTTGGTTGCTGCAAGGGGACGGCAAAATGAGTAAATCGAAGGGGAACGTTATCTATGCGGACGATTTGGCTCGTCTGTACGGCGTGGATGCGGTTCGTTATTTTGTGCTCCACGAAATGCCGTTCGATAACGACGGCTCGATTACGTGGGAACTCGTGACTGAACGGTTCAATACCGATCTTGCCAACGTTTTGGGCAACCTTGTTAGCCGTACGATTGCGATGATCGATAAGTATTTCGGCGGCACCGTTGTCAAATCGTTGCCGGCAAATGAAGAGGAACCCGACTTCGAGTTCAAAGGAACGGTGACGGGTACGGTGGCGAAAGTGAGAGCGAAAGCGGACGAACTTCGTATTGCCGACGCGATTTCCGAAATCTTTACGTTGTTTAGAAGAGCCAACAAATACATCGACGAAACGATGCCTTGGGCACTTGCCAAGGACGAGGAAAAGAAAGGGCGTCTCAACGACGTGCTGTATAACCTTGCCGAAGCGATTCAAATCGGCGCAAGCTTACTTGACAGCTTTATGCCCGAGACTTGCGAAAAGATTTTTGCGGCGTTTGGCGGACAAACGCGTTCGTTGGAAGATTGCAACGAGTTCGGTCTTCGCGACAGTGTGACGGTGACGGCAATCTCGCCCTTGTTTGCAAGAATCGACTTTAAGAATATCGCTCCCGAGATTGAAAAGATTCGTGCCGCACAGGCGGCGGCGTATGCAGCGGAAAACGCGCAAACCGCATCTAAAGACGAGCCGAAAACGGAAACGAGCGCCGATCGGGGGGCTGCGGAGGAGAAAACTCCTGAAATCAGTTTTGACGATTTCATGAAAGTACAGCTCCGTGTGGGTGAAATTATTGCGTGTGAGGCTGTTCCGAAGTCGAGCAAACTTTTGAAAGAAACGGTGAAATTCGGAACGGAAGTTCGTACGATCGTATCGGGCATTGCCAAGCATTTTAAACCGGAAGAAATGGTAGGAAAGAAAGTGGTGTTCGTCACCAATCTTGCTCCCAGAAAAATTTGCGGCATCGAATCGCAGGGGATGATCATGGCGGCAGAAGACGACAAGGGCAATTTCTCTCTCATCGTTCCGGAAGCGGACGTGGAAAGCGGCACGTTGTTGGGCTGATTTCTTATGTATATCGACGTGCATTGTCATCTTACCGGTGACGAATTTGAGGGAGTCGGCGGTGTGGCGGAAGCGTTAAAAAGGGCGGAGGAGAACGACGTCGGACTCGTCATTTGCTCGGGATTCGATCTGTCTTCTTCGAGACGGGCGAAAGAGCTTGCCGAAAAATATGAAAACGTCTATTTTTGTGCAGGTTTTCATCCGAGTGAATTAAAAAAATACAACGAAGGCGATTTAGAGGAAATTCGCGAGCTGTGTGGGCATGAAAAATGCGTGGCACTCGGGGAAATCGGGTTGGATTATCATTTTGACGACAATCCTTCCCCCGAAACGCAACGAGAACTTTTTCATCGCCAGTTGGAGCTGGCGGATGAACTGGAACTTCCCGTTGTGATTCACAGCCGTGACGCGGCGCAGGAAACGTTGGAATTTTTGAGGACGCGAAAAGGACTTTTGAAGAAGGGCGGGTTGTTGCATTGTTATTCCTATTCTCCTGAAATGTTGACGGATTTTATGGAACTCGGTTTGCGATTTTCTTTTGGCGGTCCGTGTACGTTTAAGAATGCGAAAAAGTCGCAGGAATGCGTTCAACGTATACCTGCCTCCCTGCTTTTGTCGGAAACGGATTGTCCCTATCTTACGCCCGTGCCGTTTAGAGGAACTTTTCCCAACGAACCTAAAAACGTGAAGTACGTCGTCGAGCATATGGCGACGCTTCGAAATGAAAATCTGGAGGAACTGAAAGAGCAGATTTTGGCAAATGCCAAGGATTTGTTTTTTAAGTTGAAATAAAGTTATGGAAGAAAATAAAGTAAGCGAACAAAAACTCCCGCAAGGAGAAAACGGCGGCAGAAAACGTCGTAAGAAACATCATCGCCCGAACGGCGAAAATAACGCACAGGGCGGACAGGTACGCGAACAACCGATTTCGCAAACACAGAAAAAGGAAAAGCCGCAGAACCAGCCCAAAGTGCAACAAAATATAAAATCGCAACCGAACAACGGAAAGCAGAAGTCGCAGCAGGCACTGCAAGTGCAGGGAAACAGCGGCAACAAAAAGAAAAATTTTGAGGCGCAACAGCAATCGCAAAAGGCGCAGCAGCAACCCAGACAACAGAAGGGGCAACAGAATAAGGGCGGTAATAAGGACGAAAATCGTAAAGACACCTATTTGTATACCTTGGATGGGAATTTGTACGTCAATTTAACGAATAAATGCTCGAATGCTTGCGATTTTTGTGTGCGTAACGAGCGGACGAGTTATTACGGTAACTATTTGTGGCTTCGTCATGGCGAACCGACGGTGGAAAAAGTGATCTCGGCGGCGCACGGCATGGGGGATTTGAGTCGCTTCCAAGAAGCGGTGTTCTGTGGATTCGGAGAACCGACCTATCGTCTTTCCGAGATGATTGCGTTGTGCGATTTCTTCCATGAAAAAGGATTGAAGACGAGATTGAACACCAACGGACAGGGAAATTTGATCAATAAACGCGACATCGTTTCCGATTTGAAAGGAAAAATCGATCTTGTGAACGTTTCGTTGAACGCGTCCTGCTACGAAAAATATCAGCCCGTTTGCCGTTCGCAGTTTAGAGAGAGCGGCTTTGAGGGAATGCTTGAGTTCGCAAAGACGTGCAAACGTCAAGGCGTACCCTGTCGTTTCTCTATCGTCGATTGTATCGGAGAGGAGGAAGTGGAAGCTTGTAAACGTTTGGCGGACAGTTTGCGTATCCCTCTCTACGTTCGAAAATATATCACCGATTCTTAAAAACGGGCATACCATGTATTCGCGTGCGTAAAGAGGAAATGAGTTTTTTCAAAGGAGGACGAGAATGAACAAGAATGAACGGATGCGGAAAAAGAAAGAGAGTATGTCTCCGTTCCGTTGGAAGGTGATGACGGTTGGACTGCCTCTGTATGCTTTACTTTCCTTTTTGCTGATTACTGTCTTCGTGTTGCTGCTCGCGGCGGAAAACGTGGAAGCGATTGCGGTAATTGTTTGGATAGGTTGTCTTGTTTTCGTCAATGCGGGCATGGCACTTTTGTCGATACGTTTGACGAAAGAAGACGTCAAATTTGAAATGCAACGTTTTTCTTATCTCTTTGAGAAGAATATTTCGTTTGAGGACGAGCGTTTGATTGTTGTCGACGGGGATCTTGTATACACCCTTGAAGAAAGTGGTGTAAAGATGGAATTTCCCGATGAGGGAGCAGGGCAGGTATTTGATGAAGCAAGGGAAAATGTTTTTTACATACCTTGGGAACGTGCCGAACTCGGGCTTGCTTCGCAGTCCGTAGCTAGGCGGGTATATCTCGCCGTTGCGGTGTTTTCGATGGATGAGGATATGATTCCTTTTTTTATTCCCTTAGACGAAAAAGTAGTTGCGTTTATGCGAAAAATCGGGTTGGATCAAAAAATGGATCATTTTTGGACGTATCTTATGTATAATCCCGAAAACGCATTCAAACAACTTGTGACGAAGGGACGCATCGTTAAAATGTACAATAAGAAAACGGGAAAAATGTTTATGAACGAAGCGGGAGATTTTCTCGGGGATGAGTGAGAGAAAACCTGCGTATTAGAAAATAGAGAAGGGAGAGCCTTCTTATAGGAGAACGGATATGGAGCTTCGCGCGGTCCTTGAAAAACACGGATTTCATTTCAAAAAACAGTTTGGGCAGAACTTTATTTCGGACGGGAATTTATTGCGTTCGATTGTCGAAGCTTCGGGTATTACCAAAGAGACGACGGTGGTGGAAATCGGCTGCGGCGCAGGTACGCTTACGCGTGCTCTGGCGGAGTCGGCAAAACGAGTTTATGCGTTCGATATCGACAAGGATTTGCAACCCGTGCTTGCGGAGACGCTGGCAGGTTTGGAAAACGTCGAAGTGATTTTCCGTGATTTTAATAAGCTCGATTTGAAAGAGTTCGAGAAGGAAATCGAGGAATACGTCGTCGTGGCGAATTTGCCCTATTATATCACGACTCCTCTCGTTACGAAGCTTTTGGAAGAGAGCGAAAAGGTGCAAGGCTTGTCGATTATGGTGCAGGAAGAAGTGGCGGAACGCTTTTGCGCAAAGGAAAATACGCCGGAGTACGGTTCTATTACGGCGGCGATTGCGCTGAAAGGAAGTGCCAAGATCGTAAAGCGTGTTTCGCGGAATTTGTTTTACCCCCGTCCAAACGTGGATTCTGCAGTGGTGAAGATAGAATTTGAGCGGGGCAGGGTTGCGGTGAAGGATGAAAATGCTTATCGAAAAACAGTTCGATGTGCTTTTTTGAATCGAAGAAAAACGCTGGAAAATAATCTTGTCAACAGTTTCAAACTCTCTCGTGAACAGGCGAAAGAGGTGTTAACGGAAGCCGGCATAGAAGAAAAAGCGAGAGGAGAAACACTCTCTCCCGAGCGGCTTGCCAAACTCGCCGACGTGTTGTCGGAACGCGGCGTGTTGTAAAAGGTTACCGATTTGCGGGAAAATTCGGCTCGCTGGATTTTATAACATAGATAGTACCGAAAAAGCGGTATGGGGAAGGAATACGTTATGTTTTTTGAAGAGGAAGAATACGGCGGCGACGAAGGTTTGGTCGTCGGCACGAAAACGGAATATGACGCGGAGGAGAACGTTCTTCGTCCGAAAACGATGAAGGATTACGTCGGTCAGCAGAAAGTCAAGGAGAATTTGAGTGTCTATATTCAAGCGGCGAAAGTGCGCGGAGAAGCACTCGACCACGTGCTTTTATACGGACCTCCGGGGCTCGGTAAAACGACCCTCTCTCATATCATTGCGAACGAATTGGGGGTTGCTATCAAGCTTACGAGCGGTCCTGCAATCGAACGTTCGGGAGATCTTGCCGCAATCTTGACGAATCTAAACGACGGGGACGTATTGTTTATTGATGAAATTCATCGTTTGAATCGTTCGGTGGAGGAAATTTTATATTCCGCCATGGAAGATTACGCGCTCGATATCATCGTGGGAAAAGGGCCGTCTGCACGAAATATCCGTTTCTCCCTTAAAAAATTTACGTTGATCGGTGCTACGACTCGTGTGGGTATGTTGGCGGCACCCTTGCGAGATCGTTTCGGGATTATCAATCGTTTGGAAATGTATACGCCGAAAGAATTGCAGGAGATCGTAACTCGTTCGGCGGCGACGCTCGATATCGCCATCGAGGAAGAGGGTGCAGCCGAAATTGCGCGGCGTAGTCGCGGAACCCCTCGTATTGCAAACCGATTGTTGAAACGTGTACGCGATTTCTCTTTGGTGAAGGGGAACAGCACGGTCACGCGCGAGGACGCACGTTTCGCGTTGTCTCGATTGGAGATTGACGAGCTCGGCTTGGATGAGACGGACAGAAGTCTGCTCCGCGCGTTGATCGAGAAATTCAACGGCGGACCGACGGGACTGGAAACGTTGGCGGCGACCATCAACGAGGATGCAAACACCATCGAGGACGTGTACGAGCCTTATTTGTTGCAGCTCGGATTTATCGCACGCACCCCTCGGGGGCGTATCTGCTTAAAGGGTGGCTATGAACATATGGGGTATACGCCCGGAGTGAAAGCCAAGCGACAAATGTCTTTGTTTGAACAGGACGAATGATTTACGAAAATAGCGGTACGATTATTTCATTTTTGAAATGACAAGTGCCCATGTATTTATTGAGTGAAGGTTATGGAAGAAAAAGTACAGTATAAAAAAAGTGATTTTTACTACGATTTACCTGAAAGCCAAATTGCGCAGAAGCCTGCGGAACCTCGAGATTCTTCGCGCCTTTTGGTGTATCATCGTGAAACGAAAAAGATCGAAGATAAAATTTTCAGGGATATTGTCGATTATTTGCAGGCAGGCGATGTGCTCGTCGTCAACAATACGAAGGTGATTCCCGCACGTATGTATGCACTCACGCCGCACGGAGGCGTGGTGGAGGTCCTGCTCTTAAAGCGTTATGATTTGAATACTTGGGAAGTTTTGATGCGTCCCGGAAAGAAGGGGAAAATCGGCGTAAAGATGACCATCGGGGATGAGCTTTCCTTCGTGGTGAAGGATATTACGGAAACGGGGGAACGCATCGTGGAATTTTCCTACGAGGGTACGTTTGAGGATATCATCAGCCGCGTCGGGACAATGCCTCTGCCTCCTTACATTCATGAAAAGTTAAAAAATCAAGCCCGTTATAATACTGTGTACAGCAAGGTGGACGGTTCTGCGGCGGCGCCGACGGCGGGACTGCATTTTACGCAGGAACTTTTGGAAAGACTCAAAGCGAAAGGGGTGGAAATTGCCGAAGTACTCTTGCACGTGGGGTTGGGGACTTTCCGTCCTGTCAGCGAGGAAATTATCACCGATCATAAAATGCACTCGGAGTATTACGAAATCAAGCCGGAAGCCGCGGAGACTATCAATCGCGCCAAACGCGAAGGGCGTCGAATTATCGCCGTGGGAACGACTTCCGTGCGTACCTTGGAGAGTGTTGCGGATGAGCAAGGCTTGGTGAGAGCTTGCAACGGAAATACGGAAATTTTCCTGTATCCCCCCTATAAAATGAAATGCGTGGACGCCCTCGTCACCAACTTCCACCTGCCTGAGAGCACGTTGATTATGTTGGTTGCCTGCATGACGGGTCGCGAGGAAATTTTGGATGTCTACAAATATGCCGTTGAGCACGGATATAGATTTTTCAGCTTCGGTGACGGAACTTTGATTTTGTAAAAGAGTCGATAGGACGCACCATGTATTTGTTGAAGTTTGAAAAGAGGGAAAAATGAACGATTCTATCAAGTACAATCAATCGGGCGAGGATTATTTGGAGAGTATTTTGAGGCTCAGCGAAGAACAGGACGTCGTGCATCGGGTGGACGTGGCAAAGCGCATGAATGTGTCGCAGGCGGCGGTCAATAAAGCCATGAAGATTCTTGCGGAACGCGGGTATCTCTATGAGGAGGGGAAGCACTTGTTCCTTTCTTCGGAAGGAAGAGCGTACGCGGAGGCGGTGTATGAAAAACATTGTATCATTCGGGATTTTTTAATAGCGTGCGGCGTGTCTGCTTCCACGGCGGAAGAAGACGCTTGTCACATGGAACATCGTATTTCCGAGGAAACGTTTTCCGTGATGAAAAAAATACTCAATCATTTGTAACGGCGAGTGTGCGATACTTTGTGTAGTTTTGCAATAACATCGAGTATTTCTTACACTATGATGCATAATAAAAGGGGATGAAGACTTTTATGTGGCTTTTTGCAGCCGTATTATCGGCGATTTTTGCAGGCGTTACGGCGATTCTGTCGAAATGTGGAATTAAAAACGTCAATTCTGACGTGGCGACGGCAATTCGTACAAGCGTGGTGCTTGTGTTTGCTTGGCTTATCGTGTTTGTCACGGGAGCTTATGCGACGCTGTCGGCGATCAGCCCTCGATCGCTTGTCTTTCTTATTCTTTCGGGAATCGCGACGGGCGCAAGCTGGATTTGTTATTTTAAAGCCTTGTCTTTGGGGGAAGTTTCCAAAGTGGCGGCGGTGGATAAATCGAGCGTCGTTTTCTCCGTGCTGATTGCTATTATCGTATTTCCGGAAGAGCGAACGCTTTGGTGGGTAAAGTTGTTATGTTTGGCGGCAGTGGCAATCGGAACGTTTTTGATGACGGAGATAAAAACTTCGGGGGATAAAACCCAACGAGCTTGGCTTATTTTTGCGCTTTTGTCTGCCGTATTTGCCGCGGCGACTTCCGTTCTTTCAAAAATCGGGATTGAGAATGTGAACTCCAATGTCGCAACGGCAATCCGTACGGGTGTCGTGCTCGTAATGGCTTGGCTGATTGTGTTTTTCAGAAAAGAGGCGAAGGAAATCAAAGGAATTAAGCGGAAAGATATGCTTTTTCTCGTATTGTCGGGGGGTGCCACGGGTGCAAGTTGGTTGTGCTATTATTATGCCATTCAACAGGGGCAGGTAAGCGTTGTCGTACCCGTTGATAAGCTGAGCATTGTCGTTACGGTTGCGTTTTCCGTACTTTTTTTGAAGGAAAAACCATCCGCGAAAACTTGGCTCGGGTTGGCACTTTTGGCAACGGGATCTATCTGTATGGCAATCTTTACTTGAACGAAGGAAATATTTGTCATTCTGCTTTCAAGACATCGATTTATGTTTTGATTTGAATTCGATTTGGATCACTCTAATTTATGTCGCGTGTGTGAAAAATTATAAAGAGAAAGGTTTTTTGTGCGCAAACGCTTGAAAAACCTTTTTTTATGTGCTAAGATAATAAGGAACCTTCGTAACAACGTTGTGAGCGGTGAAAACTTGAAAGCAATGTATTTGTGCGAAGCGTGGATAAAGGCAAATCATAAAAAGGAGTATTGAAATGCAGTTCTCACACCGACCCGAATATGGTGGAATGGTTTGTGAAAATGGTGGAAGGAAGAAAGGAAAAATAATTTTTTTGAAAAGGCGTAGAAATTAATTTGAAGTAAGAACAAGGAAGAGGACGGTATGAGTAAAAAAGTATTGATTTTATCGGGAAGCCCTCGAAAGGGCGGTAATTCGGATTTGCTTTGCGACGAGTTTATGCGCGGAGCGCAGGAAAACGGAAACGTGGCGGAAAAAATTCGTGTAACGGAGAAGAACGTTGCACCTTGCAAAGCTTGCTATTATTGTAAAAGGAGCGGCGGTCAATGCGTGATGAAGGACGATATGGGCGAAATTTTGCAAAAAATGATCGATGCCGACGTGCTCGTGTTGGCAAGTCCCGTGTATTTCTATTCTATTGACGCACAGTTGAAGGCGGTTATCGACAGAACGGTGGCTCGTTGGTTGGAAGTGAAAGATAAAGAATTTTACTATATAGCCACGTGTGCGGATACGGAAAAGGAATCTTGCGAAAGTACGCTTGCTTGCTTCCGCGGTTATGCGGATTGCGTGGAAGGGGCAAAGGAAATGGGCGTGATTTACGGTACGGGCGTGTATGAACGCGGTGAAATTCGCGATACCCCTGCTTTCCGTCAGGCGTACGAGATGGGAAAAGGCGTGTAATTTGTAAGATTGGAGAAAAAACGGATAACGCAGGAAAGTCGCTCCTTTCATGACTTTAAACGATGAGAATTGGATCTTGGAGACTTTGTTTCCTACTTTTTCTATATCTTGAAAAGAGACTATAAGATTTAAAAAAACGAAAGAGAAAACAAATAATCTCAAATTATTAAAAAGCCGAGCGGAACGCTCGGCTTTTGTATTTTGCAAATTTAAATTTTTTTCTGCTATCAAAGAGGCTTATCTGCGATGCATTCATCTTAAATGGAGAGTGTAAAATAAAGTGTGTAAGTAAAAAAATAAGGCTTACACACTTTTCC
>CAZRAS010000023.1:0-9164 GCA_964598045.1 uncultured Clostridia bacterium
ACGGAAAGGCGAGCAGGAAACATAATCCAAACCGATGTCATGGCAGAATTCTACGGACGTAGGATCTCCGCCGTGTTCACCGCAGATACCGACGTGAAGGTGTTCGTTTACAGGTCTGCCAAGGTTGATTGCCATAGACATCAACTTGCCAACACCCGTCGTATCCAATTTTGCGAAAGGATCGTTTTCGAAAATCTTCTTTTCATAGTAAGCGTCAAGGAACTTACCTGCGTCGTCACGGGAGAAACCGTAGGTCATCTGCGTAAGGTCGTTCGTACCGAAGCAGAAGAAGTCTGCATTTGCCGCGATTTCGTCAGCCGTCAAGCATGCTCTGGGAATTTCGATCATCGTACCGACTTCATAATCGAGCTTCACGCCTGCTTTCTTGATTTCGTTTTCAGCCGTTTCGATTACGACGCTCTTAACGAACTTCAATTCTTTCACGTCGCCTACGAGAGGGATCATGATTTCGGGTTTCACCGTCCAGTCGCTGTGCTTCTTCTGCACGTTGATTGCAGCACGGATAACTGCAGTCGTCTGCATCTTAGCGATTTCGGGATAGGTAACTGCCAAACGGCAACCACGGTGACCCATCATGGGGTTGAATTCGTGCAAGGAGGAGATGATCGCCTTGATATCTTCCACGCTCTTGTTCTGAGCCTTTGCAAGCAATTCGATATCTTCTTCCGTCGTAGGAACGAATTCGTGAAGAGGAGGATCGAGGAAACGGATGCAAACAGGCAAACCTTCCAAAGCTTCATACAAAGCTTCGAAGTCACCCTGCTGATAAGGAAGGATCTTTTCAAGAGCCGCTTCTCTTTCTTCTACGGTGTCGGAGCAGATCATTTCTCTAAACGCTGCGATTCTGTCAGCTTCGAAGAACATGTGTTCGGTACGGCAAAGACCGATACCTTCAGCACCGAGTTCGCGAGCTTTCTTTGCATCGGCAGGCGTATCGGCGTTCGTTCTAACCTTCAACGTTCTGAATTCGTCAGCCCAACCCATGATCACGTCGAAGTTACCGGAAATAGTAGCGTCTACGGTAGGAATGATGCCGTCATAGATAGCGCCTGTGGAACCGTCGATGGAGATGTAGTCGCCTTCGTGATATACTTTACCGTTAAGCGTGAATTTCTTGTTTGCTTCGTCCATGTTGATATCGCCGCAACCGGAAACGCAGCACTTACCCATACCACGAGCAACAACGGCTGCGTGAGAAGTCATACCGCCACGAACGGTAAGAATACCCTGAGAAGCCTTCATACCCGTAATATCTTCGGGGGAAGTTTCCAAACGAACGAGGACGACTTTCTTACCTGCGTTCTTCCATTCTTCCGCGTCTTCAGCCGTGAATACGACCTGACCGCAAGCAGCACCGGGAGAAGCACCCAAACCACGGCCCATAGGGGTAGCAGCCTTCAACGCTTTTGCGTCGAACTGAGGGTGAAGAAGGGTGTCAAGGTTACGAGGATCGATCATGCTGACCGCTTCCGCTTTGGTCTTGTGGCCTTCTGCAACAAGGTCAACGGCGATCTGAAGAGCAGCCTGAGCCGTTCTCTTACCGTTTCTCGTCTGGAGCATGTAAAGCTTCTTATTTTCAATGGTGAATTCCATATCCTGCATATCATGGTAATGATTTTCAAGGATCTGGCAAACGTTTTTGAACTGTTCGAAAGCTTCGGGGAATTTTTCAGCCATCTGCGCGATGGGCATCGGGGTACGAACGCCGGCAACAACGTCTTCGCCCTGTGCGTTGGTAAGGAATTCACCCATAAGTTTCTTTTCGCCCGTAGCAGGATCACGCGTGAACGCAACACCCGTACCGCAATCTTCGCCCATGTTACCGAACGCCATTGCCTGTACGTTTACTGCGGTACCCCAAGAATAAGGGATATCGTTGTCACGACGATATACGTTTGCACGAGGGTTGTCCCAAGAACGGAATACGGCTTTTACAGCGCCCATGAGCTGTTCTTTGGGATCGGAGGGGAAATCGGAACCGATCTTGCTCTTATATTCAGCTTTGAACTGATAAGCAAGTTCTTTCAAATCGTCAGCGGTAAGCTCAACGTCCTGTTTAACCCCTTTCTTTGCTTTCATTTCGTCGATCAATTCTTCGAAGTACTTCTTGCCGACTTCCATAACGACGTCGGAGTACATCTGGATGAAACGACGATAGCAGTCCCATGCCCAACGGGGATTGCCCGATTTGGCAGCAAGGGTATTTACAACTTCTTCATTCAAACCAAGGTTCAAAATGGTATCCATCATGCCGGGCATGGATGCACGTGCGCCGGAACGTACGGAAACGAGCAAAGGATTTTCTTTGTCGCCGAATTTCTTACCCGTGATGCCTTCCATCTTTACAACGTATTCGTTGATTTCTGCCATGATTTCGGGATTGATCTGTCTGCCGTCTTCATAGTACTGCGTACAAGCTTCGGTAGAAATGGTGAAGCCCTGAGGTACGGGAAGACCGATGTTGGTCATTTCTGCAAGGTTAGCCCCTTTACCGCCAAGCAACTCACGCATGGATGCGTCGCCTTCGGTAAAAAGATAACAATACTTTTTAGCCATAGTGTTTATTTCCTCCAAGTTAATTTTTTTCAATGTAATAGATACTGCGATTCTCCCGTAAAAAATCCCGCGTCCAAACCGTTTCGGGCGTGTAAAGAAAATTTACGGTCTTCGCCATACTCCATTTTAATATAATTTTCAAGAAATATCAAGCCTTTCACGGGGAGTTTTTGAAAAAATTTTGTGAAATTTGCTTTTTTTTGCATTTTTGTTTACGACTTTTGTTTTTCCGCAATTTCAACTATAACATTTCCCTATCGGTCAAAGTTGTCCTTGCGAACAGTTTTGAAATCTTCCAAAAAACGAACGGGAACAGCCAAATTTCCTTTGCCTACTCCTAAGGATATATCCGGCTTATTCACACCGTGAAAATCGCTTCCGCCGCTTTGATACAACCCGAATTCTTCGGCGAGCGCCTTTGCCCTTCTCGTCGTCTCCTCGTCGTAGGTGGAATACTCCGTTTCCATGCCGTCCAATCCTGCTGCCTTTGCTTGAGGCAGAAAAGCGCGAAGTTCCTTTTCCGTCAAATTAAGAAAGGGATGCGCAAGCACGGCAACGGCGCCGATTTCCTTCAAAAACGCAATCACCTCGTACACGGGTAGCCTTTTCGGTTCTTCGTAAAAGCCGCCGTCTTTGGCAAGCACGGTGTTAAAAGCTTCCTTCACCGAACCGACGTACCCCTTTTCGAGCAGCGCAGCGGCAAAGTGAACGCGATTGACGTGTCCGTTGGGCGTAGCGGCACAAACCTCCTCGTAACGGATATCGTATCCCCCTCGTTGCAGATTGCGTGCAAGGCGGATATTGCTTTCAATCTTCCGCTCCTCCATTTTGCTCACCATTTGCTTGATACGATCGAAATAACAAGGCTGAATATACAACCCGACGATATGCAATTCAACCTCACCGTAATCGGTGGAAAATTCAATTCCCGGCACCCCTTCCACGGGCGATCCTTTCGCCGCGGCTGTAAATTCTTCCAAGCCCTGCACCGTATTATGATCGGTAAGCGCGACGGCGGCAAGCCCGATGCGTTCTGCATCGCGAACGATCTGTGTCGGCGTCCAAGTCCCGTCCGAAAACACCGAATGGGTGTGTAGATCGCAATATCTCATATTCTTCTCCTATGCATTTTTCAAAACGAGTTCCTTTTATGTTCTCAGGCGAGTTTCCCGTTTTCTCAAACGTTATCCACCTTCCTCGTTTTAGTAAAATCACGTTCAACGCATACCTACCCCGTCATACGACAGGGGTAGGTCATTTCTTATTTCTTATATTCTTCCAAAACCTGTTTCAAAAGGACGGGATCGTCCGTCATGATACAGTCACAGCCGAGCTCGATGAGCTCACGCATTTCGTCCGCGTCGTTGATCGTCCAATATTGCACGGCGATATTTCTTCTGTGTGCCCTGTCGATAAGCGTCTTCTTATCCAATTCCAAATTAATGACGTCGAGATCATACTCCGTAGGAATTTGCAAACAAGCAAAGTTTCCGTCGTCGAAAATATTCACCCCGAGGAATTGCGTAATGATAAACTTCGCAGCCGTACCCGTAGGCGCACCGCGCATCAAATCGGGATATTTGGTTTTGAGTTCTTCTTCGATTTCATCGTGGAAGGTCCCGACAACGAGCTGATCTTTATATTCGGGATATTTATCGAGGGTATCGTTCAAGATTTTACAAGCTTTATACCCCATTTCTCCGCTGTTTTTAATCTCTACGATAAATTTTAGGTCGGGATTGCTTTCGTAGAATTCTTCAAAGAGCTGATCGACGGTGGCAATCTGCAAACCGAGCTTTTGCACTTCTTCCGTCGTCTTGTCTTTGTAAATTCTTTCGCCGCTGTTCTTGTCTTCAAAATAATATCCGAAGTTGAGGCTTAAAAGTTCGTCCAAAGTCATGTCGGAAATTTTATGTTCCTGCTTTTTGGCATCTGCCAAGGGAATATCCCCGTTCACGTTGGACGTTCTGTCCACCGTTTCGTCGTGATTGAACACAAGATACCCGTCTTTCGTCAACCACAAATCGCTCTCGATGATATCCACGCCGAGCGTATTGACCGACTCACGGAAAGCAAGCATGGTATTCTCGGGATTTTCGATTCTGCCGCCACGATGCGCAGCAATCATGGGGAGCTCTCCGTCCGCAACCACGAAGGGATTATTTTCCACGTTCTTCTTAGGGGGAATGACGTTGATCGTAACCATGAATGCGACGATTGCCGCAAGCACGAGGACGAAAATTTTCAATCCTTTGCCCTTTTTCTTCTGTTTTGTCATATTGTTTCTCCTATGCATAAGTTTGCTCGAATCGCCCGTCCGTAAAACGGACGTCTTGCCATCGCTTCTTTATTATATCATAAAAAAAGAAAAGTAGCAAGCAAATATAGGAAAAAATGACGGCAACCGTACTTTTTCGCTATATATATTTTTTACGTTCGACAAGAAAGAATGTACAAAGCCAAAGGAATTTTCCCCTTTTTCTAATAATAAGACGACATCAAGCGTCCGATACAAAAATTTTGCCCAGTTTATTCATCATATTTTTCTTATGTTCCATAAAAGAATGGGCGTAACGATTGAGGGTGACGGTGGCGTTTTTATGTCCTAAAATTTCCGACAACGTCTTCACGTCCATACCGCATTCGAGCGCTCGCGTGGCGAAGGTGTGACGAAGCGAGTGAAAACCTTTATGCTCGATTCCGAGCCGTCTTTGCAACAGATCGAACGTTCTTTGATAGAAACGCACGGAAACGGTTTTTCCCTTGTTCGACACCACGTACTGCGAACGATACTTTTTCTTATGTTCCTTCAAGAGAGGGAGCAACCGTTTGGGCAACGGGATTTCCCTTTTGGAGGAGGGGGTTTTGGGACTGTCGACGATTTTACAAAATACCCCGTTTTTCCGTCCGTCGTGACAAGTTTTGCTCACCGTGAGAATCCCTGTACGAAAATCGATATCCGACCACTCCAACGCGAGCAACTCCCCGATTCGAAGCCCCGTATATAAACAAAGCAAAATACCGAATTCTTTTTCACCGTTCAGCACCGCTTGTTCGATTTTTTTCTGCTCCGCAAGCGTGAAACAACGCACTTCCTTTTCTTTGGGTTTTGGCCTTTTCAGCTTATCCGCCGTATACTCTTTCGCTTCGCCGAGCATGAAGGCAAGACGGAGAGAACCTTGTATCACCGTGATAATGCCGTTCACGGTATTTGCCGCAAGTCCTTTTCCCGTCACCAAATTGCCGTTCTGCATAAGCTCGGTGACGTACCGTTGCAACCTAAGCGGCGTGAGCTCGTCAAGCTCGTACTCCCCGAGCTTGACCTTTACGTGTTTCTCGATGATTTGCCGATAACGTTCGCGCGTTTTTAATTTTGACGACGGACACACGTAATTCGCAAACCATTCGTCTAACCAAATTTTGTATTTCATGGTTCTTTATCTCCTTTTTACTTTTGCTTTTGATTATGATATAACTTCCGCCCCATTCTCACAAAGCAAAATAAGCATGAAATACAACGCTAAAAACAAATTCTCCCCATCGAAAATAAGGGCAGCGACTTGCATTTCTGCAAGCCGCTGCCCTTTGTATCGCTCATCGCACTTTTACGATCGACGATGAATATCGTACCTTTATTACAGGTCACTTTTTTCTTAAGTAAAGAACGTAACTTCTATTCAGATAAAACGCTTTGTTTTCGAAAACGGAATAGGGAATTTCACATCCCGTCGCAGTATCCACCAAAACATAGTTTTTATAAATCTGCTCGATTGTTACGTTATAGTTTTCTCCTTTTCGCATAAGACTCGTTTCCAAATCCAAATATGAATTTCCGCTTCCCTCATACGAGGCATAAATCTTACTATTGCCCGTATCTGAAAAAACAGTTTGATCTTTCACGTTGCCATTGCCGTCATAGATATCATCATATCGATAAACGATGAAATGATATTTTACGTCATTTTCTTTATATGCGATCGTTGCCGACACGGGAATCCCGTCTTTGTAGCCGAGCAAGACAAGAAAGGAATAATGTCCGCTTTGGCTTACCGATATCTTATTATCGATCAGTTTAATGCCCTGCGTATCCGTTTCTGCATTTCCTCCCGGTTTCAAATACTTTTGATTGTTCTTATCGTTATATCGGGAGAGATTATCCCCGTTAAGCTGACCGATCGACGTGATAGTAGAATTAGAAAAGGATAAAACCTGACCTGCCGTTAAATATACGTTGTCGACTACATAATATAGAGTATTCTCGATTTCCGGCGTAATTCTCAAATCGGCGGTTTTTACGGCGGCGCTTCCCTCCGCATCGTAAACGTTCAAATAAAAATCTTCCACCTTCTGAAACCCGATCACATAGCAACAAATCCTTCCCCCTCCGGAAGTAACTGTCCCTGACAAAATCTTTAGATATTTTTTCGAGTCTTCATAGGCTTTTTTTGTGTTCTCTATACCACTTGAGCCATACCAAAAGGTAAGATCTATATTGTAATAACCGTTTTCAAGCCCGAGTTCATCCAACACCTTGTCGTCCAGAATGGTTTTCCAATTACCGCTCCAATCATCAAAATCAAGTTGTATCTTATCGTCCTTATCGATATAAAAGTTACCCGTAGAATAGTTGGCATTCGTCTTATCACTGTTTAACTCTTCCATGAAAAGGCAGGTGGTATATCTGTTGTTCGCGTAATCGATTTCGTCCGACTGCTTTGTTTGATAACTATCCCCGGAATTTACCCTGAATTTTATCATAGGAGCGTAAGAATTGTCAAATGCTATGTTATCATAAAACATTTTACCGCTCGAATAATTTTTTGCAGCGAAAACGGGATACAGATAAATGATATGGTCCCCTTTTTTGGAACCATCGGCGTCTAACGAATCAAGATACTCCAAAGAGGTTTCCGAAGTGACCTGCTCTATCTTTCCCTGCACGCCGTAATTCCCGATCTCCTCAGCAATCGTACCGCCATAACCGTTACCGCCTGAATCACACGTATATAGTTTCAATTCCTTAGAGTATCTTACAGACCGATTATTATCGGTAGACGAGCCTTTATATACCGTTCTGTTAAACGACGCCTCCTTATCATACGTCCAACCGATAAACTCCGGACCGAACCCCCAGCCTTCCTTAAATTCGGTAGCGGCAATGATTCCGGAAAGATACTCCGAGGAGATGCTTCCCTTAAACTCGGCGCAAACGTATGTGTACGTTTGTTCGAGCTTCAATTCTTCGTTCGGACGTATGTACCCGGTGAAATCACGCACGTTAAAGAGTTCGAGCTCGTCTTTAGCTCCGCTGAGATATTCTACTTTTTTTTCCTTATAGGTAATATAGTACCCTTTGCTATTGTCCTTAAAAAACGCGTTTGAAAATTTATTTTCTTTTGATGCGATCGTGCAATAGGTATCCGTAGCATTGTTATACGGATTATTTTCACTGTTTGCAATGGCAAGAGGATCTTCGTCTAAAGTCGGAGTATCTTTGGAACCCGTTGCATAATACGGAGACGCAAAGAAGTAGACCTTGTAATAACTGTCATCATCGTCATCGAATGAAGTGTTCGACGCGTAAATTTCGTCCACACCGACATCGACATTCTTAAAATAATCAGTACCGAATAGAAAGAACGCATATCCTTCGTTCACAAGCATAACGAATATGATTATGATTATGATAGAAAGAAATGCTATCGTTGTTTTTTTCCTTTGTTTTTCCATTTCTTTATCAATTGCTCTCTACTAATGCAAGCTCGAATAAAATTTTAATCTTCGAGTTTTCCTTCGCCTCGGTGATATACTTCGTCGCATTTTCAGACAAGTCCTTATTTTTATACATCAATTCGATGCTAAAATTATACGTCCCTTTAAGATCGTTTTCCGAGAGGACGCTTTCGGATTGCGAGTTTTTCAAGGCGTTTATCACATCGTCCTCGATCGTACAAACATAAATCTGACTTTTGGCAGTGTCGGACGGATCGTAACCGCTAAACGGAATGCTTTTCTCACTGAATTTCAATGCCGACGGCGCAAGATAATCTACAATAGACTCCGAATATCTACCGGAGTCATACCGAATGCCGCGGTCATCGGAATCGGAGACTTCTATATAACACTGTAAGGCAATCTTATATCCTTCCTGCACGTCCGCTTGACTGCTTACCGCCACATCGAGTGCAAACTGTGCGCTTTGCGTGATATTATCGCTTCTGTAAAGATAGATAGAATTCGAAGTAAAGAATATGGCATAGTTGACATCCTCAGGTTTGGCGATCGTAAGAATGCCCAAGTCCGGGCTACTCTCTACGCTCATATCGATCTTTCCTTGATCCTTGTTTTTAGACCTTTCCCCGAAGAAAAACAGCGCAAAGCCGCTTCCCACAATAGCAACAAGAGCAAGAACGGACATTACATAAATTATAAAATTCCTTTTCCTCATTTTTGATCCTTCCCAAAATCTGTTTTTGCTACTTTTTGTAAAATACTACGTACAGACATCCTCTATTGCATACTAGATGGGAATAAAACGAACCCGCCGCAAAGGCGAAAGCCGCAGAACAACCAAACGGTTTTTCAAG
>CAZRAS010000024.1:0-9026 GCA_964598045.1 uncultured Clostridia bacterium
CAAAAGGGAACGTGAATATAAATTCCTGGCATAATAATTCCTCTATATAACTTTAATTTCTTCTGTTTGATATTTTGTCAAATCGACCGTGTAATCCCCGCGAACCTCCACGCTTTCCGCACGCAGAAGACCCGCCTGCGCCTCCTCGCCGCCAAACGCAAAAGCCGAAGACAATCTTCCGAAACGATTGACGACACGATGACAAGGAATGATTCCGGGCTCCGGATTGACGTGCAGCGCCCAGCCGACCTGTCGAGCCGCCCTCGGCGCTCCGACAGCGTACGCAATCTGACCGTAAGTGGCAACTTTTCCCTCGGGAATTTTCTTAACTGCCTCGTATACTTTCTCAAAAAAATTCATTCAACGCATACCTGCCCTATTTATTTTATAAAAACCTCTTTGTATACGCAAAGCGTTTCTCAAGGGAACTATCCAAAATTTTACGTTATGCAAAATTTCAGGTAGCCTATTCTTTTTCGGCGCATCAATCCTTATTCGTTTTAAGAATCTCCATAAAGACTTCGGAAGGCACTTCCACCGAACCCATTTTGCGCATACGCTTTTTCCCCTCTTTCTGCTTTTCGAGAAGCTTACGTTTACGGGTGATATCCCCGCCGTAACACTTCGCAAGCACGTCCTTGCGAACGGCTTTCACCGTTTCGCGAGCAATGATTTTGCCGCCGACCGCCGCTTGCACGGGAATTTCAAAAAGCTGACGAGGAATCGCTTCTTTTAAATTTTCACACAGCGTTCTTCCACGCTCATACGCCCGTCCTTCGAAAACAATAATCGAAAGAGCGTCGCAGATTTCGCCGTTGAGCAATATATCCAACCGCACGAGCTTAGATCTCTGATATCCTGCAAGCTCGTAATCAAAGCTTGCATAACCCTTCGTTCTCGATTTCAAACTGTCAAAGAAATCGTACACGATTTCGTTTAAGGGCAACGTATATTCGAGCTTCACGCGTCGTTCGTCCATATACGTCATATTTTTGAACACACCGCGTTTTTCCTTGCAAAGATCCATAACAGACCCCATATAATCGGGCGGCGTATACACCTCGGCTTTGACGATAGGTTCTTCCATATACTCTATGTCGGAAGGATCGGGCAAATGAGAGGGATTGTCGACAAAGAACTCCGTTCCGTCCGTCTTATGCACATGATAACTTACAGACGGCGCCGTTGTAATAATATCCAGATTAAATTCTCGTTCGATACGCTCCTGAATAATCTCCATGTGCAAAAGTCCCAAAAAACCGCAACGAAATCCAAATCCGAGCGCCACGGAATTATCAGGCTCGAAGATAAGCGAGGCATCGTTGAGCTGCAATTTCAAAATGGCTTCCTTCAAATCGTTGAATTTACTTCCGTCGAGCGGATAGATGCCGCAGAAAACCACCGGTTGCACCTTTTTATATCCGGGCAAAGGCTCGGCTGCCGGATTCGTGGCAAGCGTTACCGTATCCCCGACCGCTACGTCCTGAATGGATTTGATGGATGCTGCGATATAGCCGACTTCCCCTGCCCGCAACACATCCTTAGGGGTGGGATTCGGCGCAAAAGCACCGACTTCCGTAACGTCGTAGGTGGCAGAGGAAAGAAAAGCTTTAACCTTATCCCCCACTTTTACCGAACCGTCCATAATACGCACGAATAGAATAACCCCTTTATAATTGTCATAATAGCTGTCGAAAATCAACGCTTTGAGAGGTTTTTCCGTATCCCCGTCGGGGGCAGGGAAATATTGCGTGATCGCCTCCAACAAATCTTCGATATTCGTACCTTCTTTCGCCGACACGCAAGGAATCCCTTCCGCATCCAGTCCGATTACGTCCTCGATTTCCTTTTTCACCTCGTCCACGCGTGCACTCGGCAAGTCGATCTTATTGATAACGGGCAAAATTTCCAGATTGTTTTCAAGCGCCAAATATACGTTGGCAAGCGTCTGTGCCTCCACCCCTTGCGTTGCGTCCACGACCAAAATCGCGCCTTCGCAAGCGGCAAGAGAACGGCTGACCTCGTAGGTGAAGTCCACGTGCCCCGGCGTATCGATAAGATTGAACTCATATTCTTGTCCGTTCTTTGCCGTATAGTACATTCTCACGGGGGTGAGTTTGATGGTGATGCCGCGCTCCCTCTCGATGTCCATGCTGTCAAGCAGCTGATCTTCCATGTCACGTTTGGACACCTGTCCCGTACGTTCCATCAGTCGATCCGCAAGCGTACTTTTCCCGTGATCGATGTGCGCGATAATACAAAAATTTCTTAAATTAGAATTCGGTTTTGCCATATAAAATCCTTTTTATTCTATAAATAATACTTATACAATACTTTCGTTTTAGTCGTCTTTTCTGAAATATTCCAAAAAGGAATGCAGCGCATACGAAACCGTTGCGTTTTTGGGGAGTAACATCCCCACCGAACGAGTGGGCAACGCAGGATCCGTCGTCACTTCAAAAAGCTCTCCTCGCTCTATGCGACCGCACGCATGCTCGCGAGGAATCACACCGATTCCCATACCGGAAGCGACGAGCCGTTTCATCAGATCCCAGCTTCCGACCTCGATAGACGGCTGCAATTTCACCCCGTGTGCCATAAAGAAATTCTCCAACGATTTTCTCGCCACCGTATTCTTATTCATGACGATTAAGGGATATTTTGCGATCTTCGTCAAAGACATGGCATCTTCATTTGCCAATTCCTCATATTTTTTCCCCACGATAAAGATATCGTGGATGCGCATACAATTCCCATATAAATTAAGCCCGTGGTCCTCCGCAATCGGAAGATTCACAAAGGCGACGTCACATCGATTGGCTTTCAATTTTTCCACGGTTTCAGGGGTAAGATCTGCCATCAGCTCGATCTTCACCGCGGGGAAACGCTCGTGAAATTCCACGATTTTATCCGACAGAAAATATTCAAAAATCGTATCGCTTGCCCCGATGCGTATAAGCCCCGTCGCCGAATTTTGCACTTCATTCAAACGATTTTCCGCCTGATTAAAGAGGGCAAGCGCACGTTCTACTTCCTCAAAAATGAGCTTGCCGCCCTGCGCGGAAAGTTCCATACCTCGGTGCGTACGGTTAAACAAAATCACCCCGAGCTGATTTTCAAGCTGTTTAATGGACTGCGATACGGCAGGTTGAGAAATATAAAGTTCTTCCGCCGCTTTCGTCAGGCTACCGCATTTTGCGACCGTATAAAATACGCGATATAATTCTAAATTTACCATAAACGCATACCTGCCCCTTATTTTTTATTTCCCGACGCAGAATTTCTCAAAAATTTCCTGAATGATTGCCTCCGTCGCCGTCTCGCCCGTAATCTCGCCCAAAGCGTCCCAAGCTTCCTTCACGTCGATTCCGATGAGATCGAGAGGTTCACTTTCGCACGCCGAAATTCCTTTACGTAAGCTCGTTTTCGCACGTTCCAACGCGTTGAAGTGACGTTGTTCGATCAAGAACGCCGCATCCTCGCTTCTCGCACCAAATCCCTTTTCGTATAAGAGACGCTTAAGTTTTTCAATACCTTCGCCCGTGACAGCCGAAGTGTATACGTCTGCATCCGTCTCCGTTTCATCGGTACTGATATCCACCTTATTAAACACTTTGATCAAGGGTTTTCCTTGCACCATGGCAAGCACGCGCGCATCCTCTTCGTCTATTTTTCCATGCACGGAAATATCCGCCACAAACACGACCACGTCCGCACTGCCGATAATGGACCCCGCACGTTCAATCCCGATGTTTTCAATGGCATCTCCACTCTCGCGTACCCCTGCCGTATCGTAAAGGTTAAATTTTCTCCCCTCGATTTCCAGCGTGCCTTCCACCGCGTCGCGCGTGGTGCCCGCGACGTTTGAAACGATGGCTTTATCATATCCCAAAAGTCTGTTCAAAAGGGAACTTTTGCCCGTGTTGGGTTTACCGCAAATTGCGACAGTCACCCCCGACTTAATCTTTTTACCGACCGCATAGGTTGTTGTCAAAGCTGCAATTTGTCCTTCCAGCTTGGTAAGTTCTCCCTTCAATTCCTCAATATGCTGTTCTTCGATATCCTCTTCGGGGTAATCCACGGACACATCAATGCCCGCAAGCAGCGTTTTTAACGTCGATTGTAAAGCACGTACCTTATCCGTCAGTTTTTCGCTGTACAAAAGATACCCTGCTTTCACTTCGGCATCCGATTCCCCGTTGATCATGTCCGCAATTCCCTCGCAGGAAGCCAAAGAAAGCTTACCGTTCAAAAAGGCACGTTTGGTGAACTCCCCCTTCCCGGCAGGTCTCGCCCCGAGGAGAAAAGTTTGCTTCAAAATGCCGCGTGCGATATTTTCCCCGCCGTGACATTGAAATTCCACGATATCTTCCCCTGTATAGCTCGAAGGACCGCGAAAGTATACGCACAATCCGAAATCTTCGAAATCCCCCCCGTCGATACGTCCCGGATACATACGGTAGGGTTCAAAATCCTCCACCTTGATTTTTCCGACGGGCTTGAACATTCTCGCCGCAAGCTCCAGAGGATTTTTTCCGCTGATTCGAATGATCGCGACGCCGCCACGCCCGGACGGCGTAGAAATCGCGGCAATATTTTCTTCCATCATACTCGTATTCCTTCCATAATTCAAAGTTATATATTTACTATTATTATAACACAGTATTTCCCCGCTGTAAATCATTTGCGACCTATTTTTCACAAAAAAAAGACGGAAATATAACTTTTCCTTATTTTCCGCCTTACACAAACGACCTCATAAGTCATTCGCTTATTTCTTCCTTATTCAATTTTATTTTTTCTCAATCGAAAAAACCGTCCGAATCCCTATCGGAAAAATCGCCTGTATTTTTACTTGAATCGGAAGAAAATTCCTCAAACGGATCCTCCGGTTTTTTCTGCCCCGTCCCGTTACTCTGTCCATAGGAATTTTGCCCATACGGCATATTTCCGTAACGATCGTTTTCGTACGGATAGGGATTATACGTTTGACGATACCGACGAGCATACGCCTCGCGACGAGCACGCATATACGCTTCATAGTCGATTGCCTTGCGATTGCGAAGCGCGAAAACGACAAAGAAACGAGCAAGCGGAACGAGCAAACACAAAAGGCTCCACACCGAATAATTCTTCGGCGCGTACTGTTTAAATAGGCTTGTCAACAGGATGAAAAGCAATACTTGACAAATGAGTTGGAAAATCATCACAAGATAAACACTCACCGTATAGAACTGTTCCACCGTCTGTGCAAATCCTGTCAACCCCGTCCAGCAATAGCTGCCGTTCACGACGTTAGGCACACCGAATTTATAGAACAAATAAGTTTCGGAAATAATCATTGCCCACGTGATAATCGTCGCCACAATTTGCCCGAGCATCGCATACAAACCCGTATTTTTCATCCTCTGTCCGAAAAATTGACCGTCCCCGGCCAATTTACCGAGATACCAAATATTCGCAAAGGGAACGAACGCCAACCAACGTTTTTCTATCCCGCGATTTTTTGCCATTTTGGAAATCCCGATCCCCTGCAACACGAACACCGCCATAAACAGCAACAATCCGAAAACGCAACCGTATAACGGCACGATACGTGCCTCCAAGAAAGGCTGTGTGCTTCCCGAACCGCCGTTGGAAACTGTCAAAAACAAAAAAGTTGTAATCAATTGATAAAAATTGTAAATTTCCATATTCTTCCTTACTTAATTATATTCTACACGATGCAACACAAGTCCCTTGGCAGGCATCGTTTTCCCGAGCAAATTACGCTGTCCCGTTCGGAAAGCTTTTCGCAAACTTTCTTCCGTCCGTTTACCGCTCGCAAGATCGAGGATCTCCCCTGCCATCGTGCGCACCATATTGTATAAAAATCCGTTTCCCGTGACGTAAATTTTCACAACGCGAAGATCAAAATTTTCCGTTTCTTCCACCTTCACCTCGTACACGGTACGCACCGTCGTCTTAACCGACGAGCCGGACGCACAAAACGCTTTGAAATCGTGCTCCCCTTCCATGAGCTTTGCCACACGACGCAAATCCTCTATTTTCGGCAACGCTTCCACCTGAACGGCATACCGATCCAAGAGGGGCATTCCGCGACGGCTCTCGTACAGAGAATAACAATACGTCTTGCGTTTGGCACTTCGATTGCTATCAAATCCGTCTACGCCTGCCTTCCCTGCCAACAAACGAATGTCGGGTGGCAAAAATCGATTGAGACAATCGGGCAGTTTTTCGGGCGGCACGGTAATGACGTCGCTGTCAAAATGACAAATTTGTCCTGCCGCATGCACCCCGGCATCCGTACGACCGCTCGCCACCACATGAACGTCCACGGACAGGGCCATTTTTAGCGCATTTTCCAAACATTCCTGTACGGAAAGTGCGTTCTTTTGCCTCTGCCAACCGGCGTATTCCGTGCCGTCATAAGCTATTTTTAAGACGTAACGCATGATTTCTCCTTCTTTTCACCCCGATCTCAAAGAATCGCAGCCGTAAACACGCAAAGCAAAATAACGACAGCCAATAACGCCGCAACCAAACCCAGCGCCACGCCGTCTCGCCAACCGAACGTCAATTTCTTGTATTTCGTGCGGACTTTACTCCCGGAATAGCAACGTGCGTCCATGGCGTCCGCAAGCTCGTATGCGCGACGAAGAGCACTCACCAACAACGGAATCAAAGTAGGGATGATTGCCTTGACACGCTTCACCAATCCTCCCGTTTCAAAATCCGCCCCACGCGCCTTTTGCGCATTCATGATGCGTCCCGTCTCCTCTGTCAAAATGGGAATCATTCGAAGGGCAATCGACATAATAAGTGCCAATGCGTGCACGGGGAAATGCACAAGTTTTAAGGGCGTAAGCAACACTTCCAACCCGTCCGCCAACGCAACAGGCGTCGTCGACAACGTCAATAACGAGGAAGCAAGCACCAGCAACAGCCAACGCACTGCAAGGAAAATCGTATAATAAATCCCCTCTTCCGTGATGGAAAGAAATCCCCATTCCCAAATCACCGTTTCGCCTGCTCCGAAAAAGAGGTTGAGCACAACCATAAACAAGAGCATGAACAGAACCGCTTTCACCGAACGAAGCAACATCTTAAAGGGAATTCCGGAAAACGCCGCCATCAATACGAATACGAACGCACACGCAGCAAGGGTATAAAAGTTTTTCCCCACGAAAATCGCCGCGATATACACGATCAAAAAGGAAATCTTAACCGCAGGATTACACTTATGCAAAAAGGATTCGGAAGGGTAATACTGACCAAACGCTACTTCACTCATTCGTCCGTCCTCCTTCCATCGTTACACGCATACCTGTCCCTTTGTTTCTCGCAAAATTTAACGTCTTCGCAATAAAGTCGCCCGTCGTAAAATCGCTGTCGATATCCACCCCGCGCGACTCAAGCGCCAGCTGAATTTTTGCCGTAAAAGGAATATCCAAGCCTTTCGAACGAAGAAGATCCGCCCGTTTGAAAAGCTCTTTCGGGGTTCCCTCTGTCAACACTTCGCCACCGCTGAATACAGCCGCACGCGTACAATTTTCAGCAATTTCATCCATATCGTGCGAGACGATGATCACCGTCTTACACCAATCGTTATGAATCTTATGCAATAGCGACATAATTTCTTCTTTTCCAAGAGGATCGAGTCCCGCCGCCGGCTCGTCCAATACGAGTATCTCCGGTTTCGTCACGATTACGCCGGCAATCGCGACTCGACGTTTTTGTCCTCCGGAAAGCTCGAAGGGAGAACGACTTTTGATTTCCTCAAAGTTCAACCCAACCGTTTCCAATGCTTCGCGCACCAAGACATACGTCTCCTCTTTCCCCATATCGGGGCAGAAATTTTTCAACCCAAACTCCACGTCCTCGAATACCGTTTCCGCAAACAATTGATATTCGGGATATTGAAAAACCATGCCGACTTTACGGCGAAGTGCTTTGAAATCCGTGTTCTTATCCGTCAAGTCGTAGCCGTTGACGGTGAGGGTAATTGCCGGAGGCGGAAGCTCCCCCTTCTTGACTTTCGGATGCTTATACTTTTTCTCTGCGGAAGGCACTTTCAACAACGCGTTAAGATGCTGTACAAAAGTCGATTTACCGCTTCCGGTATGTCCGATAACTCCGAAAAACTCCCCGGACTCTATTTCCAAATTCACCCCCGTAAGCGCTTGTGTCGCGAAAGGGGAGCTTGGATTGTAGACATGAAAAAGATTTCTACTGACGACCGCACCACTTTGCGTATCGCCCAAAGATTTTCTTGAACGCGTACATACCCCTTTCATTTCACAAATATCTTCATGATTGACGTTTGCCAATGCCTTAGAAATATTCCGTGCGATTTCTTCTGCCTCCATGCTTTCCTCTACGGGCAAGCCGTGTTCAGTCAAGGTGCGACAAATGCGCATCGAACGAGGAGTCACGAGAGAATACCTTTCCAAATCGTTTTGAGAAAATACTTCTTGGGGTAAGCCCTGCGCTACGATTCGTCCTTGGTGCATAACCACGGCGCGATCGGCAAGCAACGCCTCCTCTGCGAAATGCGTAATCAAAATCACCGTAATTTTTTCCTCTTTATTGAGTTTGCGAACGACGTCGATAACTTCCCGACGTCCTTTGGGATCGAGCATCGCCGTCGATTCGTCCAAAATCATCACGCGAGGCTTCAAAGCAAGCACGCCTGCAATGGCGATGCGCTGTTTCTGCCCTCCCGAAAGCCGGGTAGGGGTTGCATGTCGAAATTCTTCCATTCCCACCGCTTGCAGCGCAAATCGAATACGCTCCCCGATCTCTTCGCGAGGCACACCGATATTCTCGGGACCGAACGCTACGTCGTCTTCGACGATAGACGCCACCGTCTGGTTGTCGGGATTTTGAAATACGATCCCCACCTGTCTTCGAATATCGAACAAATTTTTCTCGTCATTCACGTCCATTCCCAATACTGTCACTTCGCCTGAAGTAGGCGTCAACAGACCGTTTGTCAAACGTGCCAACGTAGATTTACCGCTTCC
>CAZRAS010000025.1:0-8918 GCA_964598045.1 uncultured Clostridia bacterium
CCTCCATGGGCTTTACGCCTTTGGCGGGGGTGCCTATGGGTACGCGCAGCGGCGACATCGATTTTGCGGCAGCGGAATATCTTGCGAAGAAAAAGGGGTGGGACGTTTCCGAGACGCTTACCTACCTCAATAAGAAATGCGGCATGGCAGGCGTATCCGGCGTTTCCAGCGACTTCCGTGATTTGACGGCGGCAGAAGAAAACGGGAACGTAAGGGCGAAACTTGCGCTCGATATGTTCGGCTATGCTTGCAAGAAATACGTCGGCGCATATGCGGCTGCGATGAACGGCGTAGACTGCGTAGTATTTACTGCCGGCGTCGGGGAACATACTCCTTACGTGCGTGAGGCGATTTGTTCCGATATGCAGTACCTCGGTATGGAAATCGACCATGATAAAAACTACGAAGACGTGAGAGGAAGCATTCGCGATATCAGCGGAAAGAACTCCAAAGTGAAGATTTTGATCATTCCTACCAACGAAGAATTGGTAATTGCGAGAGAAACCGTGGAATTATTATAAAAATTCTGCATTTTCCCGTTAAAAAAAGTTGACAAAGTTTAAGAAATATACTATACTTGTAAAGTCGGTTTTATGATGAGAATAGACGTTAGAAAACTCAACGTGCAAAAAAAATATACGGGAAGGATGGAATTTAACTATTCCGCACCCGAAAGTTTGATTGAGATCCCGTTTGTGAAATTCGCAGGCGATGTAAAAGTTTGGTTTGAATACGAACTTTTCGAAGACGATTCTTTAGAAATCAACGGCAGCGTTTGCTATCGGCTCGAAGGACAATGTTCGAGATGCTTGAAGGATACGGTGCAGGTGGTGGAAGGAGAATTGAACGCATATTTCGAGCCTCGACCTGATTTCGAGGATTACGGATATACGAACGGTGTGATCGATTTGACGAAAGCCGTGAATGAGGCAATTATGGCGAGTATGCCTTTCGTCCTTTCCTGCGGAGAGGATTGTGAAGGACTTTCTTACAACGGATAAACCGCAAAGAAATTTGAATGAATTATTAATAGAGAGGTGTTACTATGGCAGTACCTAAGGGTAAACAATCGAAGAGCAGAACGAACAAGAGATTTGCAAACTATAAAGCAACGGCAGCAACCATCGTGGAATGTCCTCATTGCCACGAATACAAGGAAACGCATCGCGTTTGCAAGAACTGCGGTTACTATGATGGTGTAGAAGTCGTAGCTCCCAAAGAAGAGAAAAAAGACTAATTTTTTCGTCGAAAAGTAAAGTAGGCGGGTGATGACAGGCACCCGCCTTTTTGCGTTATGCGTTTTTTCGGTTATTATGATAAGGTTGATTAACCGAAGTTAAGAAATTATTTGACAAACGGACAAGAATGTGGTATACTATTGGAGTATGAAACGAATACATTCGAAATCGAGTATGCTTTGTTCTTTATACGGTATACTGTAAACGGATAGGAGATGAAATATGAAGGAAAAATTTACGGTCACGGGGATGTCCTGCGCCGCTTGTTCGGCGGGGATCGAACGGACTTTGAACAAAACGAAGGGGGTACGCAATGCAGAGGTATCCTTGATGGGAGAAAGTATGGTCGTAGAATACGACGAAACGCAGATTTCCCGTGACAAAATCATTCAAACGGTTGTGGAGTTGGGGTACGGAGCTTCTCTTTATGACGAGAACGTTTTGAAAGAACGCAAACCGCAGCCCGAGCTTTTGAAAAAGCGTTTTTGGCTCTCTCTTTTATTCACCCTTCCGCTTATGTATTTTTCCATGGGCGGTATGATCGGATTGCCTCAGCCAAACGCAAAAATCGGCGTTACTATTCAGATGATTTTGGCACTCGCCGTGATTGTGGTGGATTTTAAGTTTTTTACAAGCGGCACGAAAGCTTTGTTCAAGGGTGTTCCGAATATGGATACGCTTGTTTCGATGGGTTCGGCGGTTTCTTATTTGTATAGTTTCGTGTACACCGTTTTGTTGTATATCGACCGAGTTCCTCTTCATACACATATGTTCTACGAATCGGCGGCGATGATTTTGACACTTGTGACGCTTGGAAAATGGTTGGAAGAAAAGTCCAAACGCAAAACGGGTGACGAGATTGAAAAGCTTATCAAGCTTATGCCGAACACCGTTACGATAGCAGAGAACGGAACGGAAAGAAAGATCACTTTCGGCGATATAAAACAAGGGGATATCCTCATCGTAAAACAGGGTGAATATATTCCCGTAGACGGAAAAATCGTAGAGGGGCACGGTTTTATCGATCGAGCGGCGATTACGGGCGAGAGTATGCCCGTTGAGGTGTTTGAAGGAGATAAAGTTACGGGGGCGGATATCGTCAAGAGCGGTTTCATCAAAGTGTTGGCGGAAAAAGTCGGGGCGGAAACGACACTCTCTCAAATCGTCAAAATGGTGAAGGAAGCAGGCGCAAGCAAAGCGCCTCTTCAAAAAATCGCCGATAAAATTGCCGGTATCTTCGTGCCTGCGGTTACGTTGATTGCGGTGTTCACGTTCGTAATATGGTGGTGGATTTCCAAAGATATTGCCATTGCGGCGAACTACGGCATTAGCGTGCTCGTTATTTCCTGTCCTTGTTCACTGGGGCTTGCGACGCCCGTAGCCGTGATGGCGGCAACGGGACGGGGGATGTCTCTCGGAATTTTGTATAAGGATGCGGAAGCCTTACAAAAGGCGAAAGATATCAATTGCGTATTGCTCGATAAAACGGCGACGTTGACGGTCGGACAGCCTAAAGTGACGGATTTTGAGGTGTATCGCGGGGATAGAACTTCTTTATTAACCCTTGCGGCTTCCATTGAAAGTCACTCGAATCATCCGATTGCGGAGTGTATTCGAGCTTTTGCCGAGGAGAATGCGGGCACGGAACTCGTGGACGTTGGCGAATACTCCTATCAAATGGGGAAGGGAGCAAGCTGTCTTTATCGAGATAAGACTTATTTTCTCGGGAACAGACGGCTCATCGAAGGAATTCAAAAAGATAAAGCGTCGAAGACGGAAAAGCTCTATTCGAGACAAGGAAAAACTGCCGTATTCCTTGCCGACGAGAAAGAAATTTTGGCTGTTTTTGCCGTTGCGGATACGTTGAAGGACGAGAGCAAAGAGGCGATCGAAGGATTGAAAGCCCGCCATATTCGTGTGGGAATGCTGACCGGGGATAACGAAAACGTGGCGAAAGCCATTGCGGAACAGGTCGGTATTGACGATTATTATGCGGAAGCGTTGCCCGAAGATAAGGCAAAGTCGGTGCGGCAAGTACGTCAAGTCGGCGGATTCGTCGCCATGGTCGGGGACGGTATCAACGACAGTCCGGCTTTGAAAGAAGCGGATATCGGCGTAGCGATGGGCACGGGTACGGATATTGCCATTGACAGTGCGGATGTCGTTTTGTCGCGCGGAGATTTGCGGCTCCTTTGTACGATGGTGGATTTGAGCAAACAAACGGTTCGTAATATTAAGCAAAATTTGTTTTGGGCGTTTTTCTACAACTGTATCGCCATTCCCGTGGCGGCAGGCGTGTTTGCGTTCGCCGGACTTACGCTCAATCCGATGATCGGTGCCGCTTGTATGTGTTTGAGTTCCCTGTTTGTCGTGACGAACGCGTTGCGATTGACAAGATTTGGAAAAAAGAAAGAAATTAAGGTAAAAACGGAGGAATTTACTATGAAAAAGACATTGTCTGTAGAAGGTATGATGTGTCAGCACTGCGTTATGCACGTGACGAAAGCGTTGCAAGGCGTGCAAGGCGTTGCAAGCGTTGAGGTAGATTTGAAAAAGAAAACGGCAGTCGTAGAATTGAGTGAAAACGTAGAGGATGAAACGCTCGTTTCCGCCATCGTAGAAGCAGGTTACGAAGTGAAGAAAATTTCCTAAACGACAAAACTTACGAAAAGATGACAAAATAAGTGAGAAAGCACGTTTGCACATATGGTAATATATGCCTACTATCACAGAATAGGAGGTATACCTATGTCGCAATTGTTATTGCTGGATAAACGCACGCAAAGTCTGGTTGAGGATTACGTTCCGCAGGGTGAAATCCTCGAAGGGGTTGTGTGCTTTTTTTCCGTACTCGCCGATTATACGAGGGTGAGGATTTTGTCTGCCTTGGCGATCAGCGAGTTGTGCGTAACGGATATTTGCAGGATCTTGGAAATCAACCAAACGACCGTATCCCATCAATTACGCTTTTTGAAGAGTGCGGGAATGGTCAAAAGCAGCCGACAGGGGCGAATCATCTTTTACAGACTCGTTGACGATACGATTACAGAGGTAATTTTGAAAGGAATTGAGTTTTTAGGCTGTTAATCTCGCGTATATCCTTGCAAAATTTCGCTTTTTGGTGTATAATAAAGACATGGGCGATTTGAAAGAAAAACTAAAACTCCTGCCCGATTCTCCAGGCGTGTATATCATGCTCGATAAAGACGGAATCGTCATCTACGTGGGGAAAGCCCGTATTCTGAAAAACAGAGTGCGGCAGTATTTTCACACCTCGGCAAAACCTGAAAAGGTGCTTGCCATGGTGGAGAATATCGCAGATTTTTCTTATATCGTTACCAAAACGGAAATCGACGCGCTTGCGCTTGAAAACAATTTGATCAAAAAGTATAAGCCCAAGTATAACATTCTTCTCAAGGACGACAAAACGTATCCGTATATCAAGGTGCACACCAAAGAAGAATTTCCGCGCGTCTCCGTCACACGTAAAATCCAGAAAAAGGACGGAAAGTATTTCGGACCTTTCATGGGCGGGATCCGTTGCGGTGATTTGCTCGATATCGTCGGCTCGGTGTACAAAGTTCGCACCTGTTCGACGACGATCGGGGAAAAGCCCAAAAAGCCTTGTCTTGCCTATCATTTGGGGCGTTGCCTTGCTCCGTGCGCGCATTTGTGCACGCAAGAAGAGTATGCGGAACGGGTGAAGGAAACACTCTCCTTTCTCGACGGAGATTATGAAGATGCGGAAAAGCTTTTGCATGAGAAAATGCTTGCGTTTGCTGAAAACGAGGAATTCGAGCTTGCCATGCAGTATCGGGAAAAGCTTGCGATGCTCTCTAAATTGAAGGTGAAGAGAATTACCTCGCTCAATCGAGCTATCAATGCAGACATCATTGCGTTGAAAACGAACTTTATTTATTCTTCCGTCAACGTTTTGGTGACTAGAAGCGGCATTATGCAGGGAAGCAGCAATTTTGCCTTAGAGGACAGTTCTTTCATGGAATCGGACGCATTGACGGCGTTTATCGCGCAATATTACACCAACCACGAGATTCCCGATGAAATCATTGCGCAAGATTTTTGTGAGAAACAGTTGCTGGAAAATTATTTTTTAGAGCGATTTGATAAGCGGGTGGAAATTACGGTTGCTAAGCAGGGAATCAAGCGGCAACTTTTGGATATGGCAGAGCAAAACGCAGCCGAATATCTTTCTAAATCCATTGATAAGATCAAGCATAAAAACGACATGACGAAAAACGCCTGTCTTCGACTGCAGGAGATTTTGGGATTGAAAAAGTATCCGAAGCGCATGGAATGTTACGATATATCCAACATCAGCGGCGTGGATAAGGTGGGTTCGATGGTCGTTTTCATCGACGGCGAAGCCGATCGAAGCAGTTATCGGAGATTTAAGATCAAGACAGTTGAGGGGGCGAACGACTACGCCTCGCATCAAGAGATGATGCGCCGCCGCCTGGCAAAGTTGGGTACGGAGGAAGAGGCGCGTTTTCCCAAACCCGATCTCATCGTCATCGACGGCGGAAAAGGACAGCTTTCCGCAGTCAAAGAAGTGTTTGACGAGGCGGGGGTTACGGATATCGAGCTTATTTCCCTTGCGGAACGGGAGGAAGAGGTGTTCACTTTGTTTTTGCAAGAAAGTATTCGGATCGATCGAAGAGATTATGCGTTGAAGGTGTTGCAACGAATTCGTGACGAGGCCCATCGCTTTGCCATCACCTATTTCCGAAACTTGCATTCCAAGCGGAATTTGGCTTCCGTATTGACGGAAGTCGAAGGAATCGGGGATAAAAAACGTAAGGCGCTTATGGAAAAGTTCGGAACGATCGACAAGATCGTCGGAGCGACGGAAGAGGAACTTTGTAAGGTGGAAGGGATCGGCCCCGAACTGGCGAAAAAAATTTACATCTATTTTAAGGAAAATATTAAAAATGCGACAGATTAATTATCCGCTGATCGTTTCCGATTTTGACGGAACGCTTGTAAAAGGAGACGGAAAAATCGACGATTGTAACAAAGCGCTTATTGCGGAATATATTGCTTCGGGCGGTACGTTTGCAATTTCTACGGGACGTTTGCCGGTCGGTATCATGCCTCGAGTAAAAGAACTCGGTTTACGGGGCATGGTCTGTTGCTGTCAAGGCGCCGTAATTTTGGATATCGAAAGCGGAGAGGTCGTTTTAGACGGAAAACTTTCTTTGGAAACAACACTTGCCGTCGTTCGTAAAATGGAAAAAATGGGCTTGCATATCCACGTCTACGATCAATGGGATTATTATTCCAACATGGACGACGAAGGATTGAAACTCTACGAACAGGCGGTACGCGTCAAGGCAAAGTTGGTTACGGACAGACCGTTGTCGCAATTTATCGAAGAACGGGGTTTTTGCTCGTATAAAATTCTTGCTTTCGTCTCCCCGAATGACAAGGAACGAGTGATGCAAGAGCTGTCCGAAGAAAATTTCCTCGGATGCGAAGTGACGAGCAGCGGAGATTTTTTCGTAGAGGTCGTAAACGCGCGATATTCCAAAGGCACCGCAGTGGAATTTTTGGCAAATTATTGCAACGTTTCCCTTGCCAAGACGGTGGCGATCGGGGATCAACTCAATGATCTGCCCATGATCGAGTGTGCGGGAGTAGGAATCGCCGTACAAAACGCCGATCGAAAGCTGAAAGAACACGCAAACTACGTATGTGCGCGCACGAACGAAGAGGGTGCCGTCGGAGAAGTGATTGAAAAATTTGGGTTTATCGAGTAAAAGTATGTTGGAAATATTAGCGCCGGCAGGAAATAGAGAATGTGCGGAAGCTGCGATTAACAGCGGGGCAAACGCCGTATATTTGGGGTTAAACGCCTTTTCCGCCCGTCAGAATGCAGGAAATTTTGACGGGGAGGAGCTTCGCGCTCTTTTGGTAAAGGCACATTTTTGCGGCGTGAAAGTGTACGTCGCCATGAATACCCTCGTCAAGGATTCCGAATTGCATTCCTTTGAAGAAACTCTTCTTTCGGCATGGAACGCAGGGGTGGACGCCGTTATTTTGCAAGATTTGTTTTTGGGAAAAAGAATTCACAAACTTTATCCGGAAATCGTCTTGCATTTGAGTACGCAAGCAGGCGTCTGTACGGCAGACGGCGCAAAGCTTGCAAAAGAGTGCGGATTTTCCCGAGTGATTTTGGCAAGAGAGACGCCTCTTTCCGAAATTAAAAAGATTGCGAAAATTCTGGAAACGGAAGTTTTCGTACAGGGTGCGCTTTGCACTTGTTTTTCCGGACAATGTTATTTTTCCTCCTTTGCAGGCGGAAACAGCGGAAATCGCGGACGTTGCAAGCAGCCCTGTCGTAAGTTATACGCGTACGATCGAAAGGGAAATATCGAAAAGAATTACGCGCTCTCCCTCTCCGATCTATCGGTGGGGGAAGATATTCAAAAGCTGATCGACGTCGGCGTTCCTTCCTTCAAAATCGAAGGGAGAATGCGGAGAGCCGAATACGTGTCCGCCGCCGTACGATATTATCGCAGTCTGTTGGATGAAAAATCGGGAACGGATAGGGCGCTTTCCGACTTAAAACGTACGTATAACCGCGGAAACTATACAAAAGGACTGGCGTTCGGACAAGATAAACGATTTTTGTCTACCGCCATCCAAGGACACATCGGTGAAAAGGTCGGGGTGGTCAAAGTCGTCAACGGAAAATTTTTCGTAGAGAGCAAATTCCTCCCCAAACAAGGAGATGCGTTTAAGATCTTGCGAGACGGAAAAGAGGTGGGCGGCGCAAGCTTTTCCAAGGCGGAAGGGCGCGGATTTACGCTGTTTTCCAAAATGCGTTTAAAAAACGGAGACGGCGTTTTCATCACGACGGATACGAGGGTGAACGAACGACTTTTACAAGGGGAACGTCGTGGCGCACTCGAGGTGCAGATGTCTTTCCGTGCTGGCGAACGGGCAAAGATCAAATGCGGAGAGGTCGAAGTATCTTCCGAAAATTCCTTGCTCACGGCAGATCGTTGTCCTTTGACGAAGGAAGAATTGATTGCCTGTTTCCAAAAGACGGACGGCTTGCCCGCGGAAATCGTTTTTTCCGAGATTGAAATCAGCGGAAATATTTTCATCCCGAAATCTCAGCTCAACGCCCTTCGCAGAGCGTTCTATCAAGCCGTGACGGAGAAAGTTGCGGGAATGAGATCTTTGATTAAAACACCAACCGAATATCCCGTTTTTACGGGAGAAAACGAGAAGATTGCGGTGATTGCCGACGATTTTACGGGTGTTCGCACGGATATTGCCATCTATAAGTCGGACGATCCCTCTAAGGAGCTTCCTTCGAGTTTTTTGAACGGGAATTTTGAGAAATACCTCTATTTGCCGGCATTCTACGGGGAATCGGATTTGATAAAATTGCTGCAAATTGCCAAAGATAAAATAGACGGAATTTACGCAGAGAATTACGGACAGTTGTATTTTGCGAAAGAACACGGACTTAAAGTGTTTGCAGGCACCGGGTTCAATCTTTTTAACGGTGTGTCTTTGCAAATGTTGTTAGAGTACGATTGCGTGGCTTATTATGCGCTGTCCAAAGAAGCAAACGCGCAGGAAGTACGTGCACTTGTAAGCGAAAAAGCTTTCGTCTTGTCCTCGGGCAATCTGAAAATCATGGATCTT